>NZ_JBHWIV010000015.1:0-61353 GCF_042731675.1 Kitasatospora sp. NPDC059827
GGGGTGACCCCGCGCCCGGTGCAACCGCCCGTGGCCCGCACCCCCGTCGGGGTGCCGGCCCTCGGCCGTTCGCGAGGTGCGTCTCAGTGGTCGGAGCCGACCGGGGCGTTGAGCCGGTCGTTGTTGTGCCGCACGCCCTCGGTGATGGCCACGGTGCGGGCCAGGTCGGTGAGCTTCTTCTCCAGCGAACGGAAGCGCAGGTAGGTGTTGAGGGTCAGGAAGCCCATGGCGATGACCATCAGGTAGAGCACCAGGTCGGTACCGCGGCCGACGCCCAGGGCGGTGGCCAGCTTGGTCACGCCGGTCGGCCACAGGATCGCGACGACGTTGACGATCACGAACAGCGTGAAGGCGATGCGCTTCCACGCCCGGGTGTTGGCCTTGTCCCAGCGCCAGACGAACACGAGCGCCATGGCCACGGCGGCCAGGACGAGGATGAGCTGGATCCAGAGGTGGTTCATCGGCCGTTACGCTCCCGCAGCGAGATGTCGAAGAGGATGTTCACGCCGTTGATCAGGGACTGGCCCTTGGCGCGCGAGTAGTCGGTGTAGAGGATGTCCACCGGCAGCTCGGCGACCCGCAGGTCCGAGCCGGCGAGGAAGGAGACGATCTCCGAGGCGTGCGCCATGCCGTTCATGGTGATCTTGATCCGGCTGGCCGCCTCGCGGTTCATCACCCGCAGGCCGTTGTGCGCGTCGGTCAGCTTGAGCTTGCGGGCGGTCGGGCTGACCGCGGCGGCGGTGCGGAGCACCACCCGCTTGATCCACGGCACCTGGCCGGTCTGCTCGATGAAGCGGGAGCCGAGGACGATGTCGGCCTCGCCCTCGCGCAGCAGCGCCACCATCTTCTCGACGTCGGCGGTCTGGTGCTGGCCGTCCGCGTCGAAGGTCGCGAAGTACTCGGCGCCCTCCTGCTCCAGGGCGTACTTCAGGCCGGTCTGGAGCGCGGCGCCCTGCCCCAGGTTGACCGGGTGCCGCACCAGGTGCGCGCCGGTCGTCATGACGTGCTGGGCGGTGTCGTCGGTGCAGCCGTCGTCGATCACCACGATGTTCGGGAAGGTCTTGCGCGCCCCCTCCACGACCTCGGCGATCACCTGGCCTTCGTTGTAGGCCGGGATCACCAGCCAGACGTTGTCATACTCGGACACAGGTGCTCCATGCTTGGCGAACGGCACGGCGGCCCGTGCCTCGGGTCTGTCTATCGGTGGTGGATCGCATCGGGCCCCGCACCCTCAGAAGGTCCGCAGCGGCTCTGCTGCGGACCGGTCGGCCGGGGCGGCGACGGGGCGGGAGGGGAACGCGTGGTACAGCGACCACAGCATCAGTACGGCGCTGACCAGTGAGCCGGCCAGGTACGCGAGCTCCGCGCGGAGGCCGACGGCGCCCGGAGCGAGCGCGACAGCCACCAATGCTACGGAACCGGCGGTCCAACCGACCAGCTGGCGGCGGTGCTGGGAGCTCGACATCAACGCCTGGCCGAAGACCGTCGCGAGGACGTAGCAGAGCGTTCCGAACACCAGCCAGGTGAAGTCCAGCGGGCCGAGCACGTCCTTGGCGTTGAAGAGCAGCGGGTTGAGCATGGACCCGAGCACGATCACCGGCAGTCCGCCGCCGATGCACATCGCGGCGACGATCGCGGTGGTGCGGGTCAGCACCTTGCGGAACTCGGCGTGGTCGCCGGCCGTGGCAGCGCCGGAGAGCGCGGAGACCATCGAGGCCTGCAGGGCGCTGTAGGCGAACAACGGGGCACGGGCCATCACCACGGCCTGGGAGACCGCGAAGACCAGCGCGTCGGACGCCTCGGAGTGCTTCGGCGAGAGCAGACGGACACAGATGACCGTCGCGTTGACGACCAGCTGGCTGAGCATCACCGAGGCGATCAGCAGGCCGAGGCCGCTGGTCAGCTGCTTCCAGGACACCTCCGGGCCCGGAGTGCGCTCGGCGAGGATGCCGCGCAGACCGATCAGCGAGGCGGCCAGCGGGGAGACGAAGAGGATCAGACCGAAGACCAGCGCCGAGTGCAGGCCGGCCGCTGCGGCCACCGCGGCCAGGCCGATGCGCAACCCGCCGTCGACGGCCAGCTGGCTGCCGTACGGGCCGAACAGACCGAGGCCGGCCAGGGCACCGCGGGCGACCGAACTCACCGCGAGGCCGGCCAGGCCGCCGGCCAGGGCGACCACCAGGGCCTTGTCCCCGCTGAACAGCAGGTCGGCGATCGGGCGGGCGGCGACCGCCAGCACCGCACAGGCCGCGACCAGGATCGCCAGGGCGAGCAGCAGCATCCGCCGTACCGCGGGCAGCGCTCCGTGTCCGGCGACCTTCCGGGCGGCCACCAGGCGGGTCAGTTCGAGCTCGACGGGCTGGAAGAGGCCCCACCCCACGGACATCACGATGACCCAGAGCATCGACACGTTGGCCTTGCCCACGGCGCTCAGGCTGTAGCCCACGAGCGCCATGTAGACGTACGCGGAAGCCCCGAGCACCACCGTGCCACCGACCACGAGCCGGGCGCCCGGGGGAAGTACCCCGAGCAGCCTGGCGATCGGGTTCTTCATCACATGACCACCGAACTCACCGGCCGGCCTTGCCACACGTCTCCGCACGAGGCCGGCCGGGCCGTGCGATTGCTGTGAATAGTAGCGGGTGGCCGTGAACGCTTTCTGCGCACGGACCCCATCTCCGAGGACGCCTCAGACCCCGGGGAAGGTGCGGCCCCACGGCTGGGTCCAGAGCAGTCCCGGATCGCTCAGGACCTTGACGGTCAGGCCCTGCTTGGCCAGGTCCCGCTTGATCCGGTCGCCCACGGACTGGTCGGCGGTCAGGATGGTCACCGGCGGGTGCGGCGCGGGGAGCTGCTCGATCGCGCCCTTGAGCCGGCCGAAGGACCGCTGGTAGTCCGCCTCCTTCACCTCCGGCCCGCCGATGTCCACCCAGTGGATGTCGTACAGCGCCTTCATGTCGCCGCCCCGCCGGTTGAGCAGGGAGGCCAGCCAGGTCGCCTTGAGGTTCTTGTAGTCGTCGTTGGAGACGAGGGCGATCACCGGGCCGCCGGTGTCGCGCAGCGGGGCCAGGCCGTCGATCCCCTTGGGGCCCATGTCGCTCTCGTACTCGCCGCGCCCCCAGGCCACCAGCGGGTTGCCGGACCAGGCGGACGGGTTGTCCTTGGTGGCCAGGAAGCCCCACTGCACGTTGGCGAAGAGGCTGAGCGCGGCGGCGACGGCCAGCCCGGAGAGCACCAGCTCGTTCAGGCGCCGGGCCAGGGTGCGCCCGCTCCCCCGGGACGACGTCCGCAGGACGGTCCCGACGGCGCCGATCGAGATCAGGGCGACCACGACGCCCACGGCCGTCATCTTGTGGAAGTAGTACGAGTACCGCCCGATGCTGTGCAGCTGGTACGCGGCGAAGACGGTGAGCAGGCCGCCGGTGCCGAGCAGCACCGCGAGGTGCGCCTGGCCGGTGGCGGTCCGGCGGTTGCGCGGCATGGCCGCCACCAGCAGGCCGAGCAGCCCGCCGCCGATCAGGATCGAGCGGTCCGCGGCAACGCTCGGGCCGCTCATGTTCGAGGCGTCGGCGACGTTCAGGTTGCCCAGGACGGACAGGACGCTCGGCAGCGCGGCCACGCCCAGCGCGCACGCCAGCGCGCCGAGGGTCCACCACCACCGGCCGGCGAACCTGCGTCGGTGCACCACCAGCGCGCCCAGCAGCGCCACGCCCACGAACGCGCCGTAGATGTTGTAGGTGTAGGTGACGGAGATCAGCCCGGCCGAGGCGGCCAGGACGAACTCGGTGCGGCCCGTCGCCGGCCGGATCAGCACCGCCAGCGAGAGCGCGATCAGCAGCAGACCGATGAAGGTCGAGTCGAAGCCGTGGACCAGCAGGTCGAAGTAGTTGCTCGCGAACATGATCGAGCCGACCGTGGCGCACACCGCCGCCGCCCGCCAGCCACGCAGCCGGGGCCCGCCGACCCACCGGGCCGCCCAGACCAGCGCGGTGCAGAACAGCGCGTACGCGACCAGCAGGTAGAGGAGGTAGCGGTTCATGGTCTGGAGCATGTCGCCGGGGCCGGCGGCGGAGTGGACCAGCGTGTCGGTCCAGGCCAGCAGGAAGTGCGAGCCCTGCGGGTAGGTCACCTCGGACGGCGGGATCAGGTACGCCCTGGCCGCTTCCTGGTGGAAGAAGTTGTAGCCGCCCACGCCCTGGATGCCGGAGAAGAAGGAGAAGTGAGCGAGCCGGTCCTCGGCGGTCGCGAGGTAGGCGACCCGCTCCGCCGCCGACGTCCCGGCGATCGGGTGGTACAGGTAGTGCCAGAACCCGCCGAAGGTGCCCACCACCAGCAGGTCGGACCAGCGGAAGCGCAGCGGCAGGCGGGGGGCGCGCCTGGCGACCCAGGCGACCGTCGTCAGCACGGTGAACATCAGGCCGCTGGTGGCGACCGGCGACAGGCCCCAGGGCCACAGCGAGAAGAGCAGGCCGAAGGTCAGCACCGAGCCGGCCAGCACGAGTCCGGCGACGAAGAGCCGGTCGAGCAGCACACCGCCGACCCTGATCACGGCCGCGACCGCGAGCAGCAGCAGCGGCAGCAGCACCACGCCCAGGTGCAGCGCGACCAGACCGGCCGGCACCAGCCAGGACAGGGCGAGCGCGCCGGCCAGCACCAGCGGGTTACGCCGCGGCCGTGCGTCGGCGGATGGGTCCGGCGGCCCCGGCGGCGCGGTCAGACTTTGGAGCCCGCTGTCGGGCGAGCTGTGTACGGTCGACACGGTGCCGTGCCCCTCCGGTCAAGTCCCTGCCGCCCGTCTCCCCCTACCGGGTCCGGACTTCATCTACCGTCTGCGGCAGGCTACGAGGGCCCAGCATACCGAGGGCGCCGGAACGCCGGTCGGCTCAGGGGGCGCCCGGACCGCCCGCGGACCACCTGCGGACCGTCCCGGGCGGCCGTCGGCGGATCAGGAGCCGGACGGTGCGGAAGGCCCGGCGGATCCGCCCCGGAAGACCCAGACCTTCAACAGGACGAACCGGGCGACGGTGGCCAGCCCGTTGGCGACGACCAGCCCGCCGACCTCCACCGGCCGGGAGGCGTCCGGCACCACCCGGTCGAGCAGGGCGAGCACCCCGGAGCTGAGGCCGAGCCCGATCAGGAAGGCGACGGCGCCCTGCAACTGGTGGCGGACCATCCCCTGCGAGCCGACCACCCCGAAGGTGAAGCGCCGGTTGGCGGCCGTGTTCGCCACCGCGCTGACCGCCAGGGCGATCAGGTTGGCCGCCTGCGGGTCGGTGAACCACCGGGCGACGACGAACAGCCCCAGGTAGAAGACGGTGCTGAGGACGCCGATGACCAGGAAGGACGGCAGCTGGCGGCGGGCCCCGGCGGCGGGCCCGACCGGCTCCTCGGTGAGCGTCACCGGCCCCGGCCCCGCTCGTCGTCGTCCTCGGCCGAGTCGTAGCCGACGAAGTAGGTCGGGCGGTTCTGCACCGCCGAGTAGATCCGGCCCACGTACTCCCCCAGCAGCCCGACGCAGATCAGCTGCACCCCGCCGAGGAAGAGCATCCCGATGAACAGCGAGGACCAGCCGGGCACCGTCGAGCCGAGCGCGTACGAGACGGTGGCGTGGATCCCCAGCGCGATGCAGACCACGAAGCTGACCAGGCCGAGGTAGGTGGCCAGCCGCAGCGGGGCGGCGGAGAAGTTGGTGATGCTGTCCAGCGCGAGCCGCACCATCTTGGACAGCGGGTAGTGGGTGCCGCCGGCGACCCGCTCCTCGCGGACGTAGACGACCTCGCCGCTGGGGAAGCCGAGCCACGGCACCAGCAGCCGGTAGACCGGCTGGTGCTCGGGCAGCTGCTTGAGGGCGTCCACGGCGGCCCGGCTGAGCAGCCGGAAGTCGCCGGCCTGGTTGGGCATCCGCTTGCCGACCAGCCGGCGCATCAGCCAGTAGTACGCGCCCGCGCTGCGGCGCTTGAAGGCGGTGTCGGTGCCGCGGTCCCCGCGCACGCCGTAGACCACGTCGAGGCCCTGTTCGCGGGCCAGGTCGAGCATCTCCGGGATCTTCTCCGGCGGGTCCTGGAGGTCGGCGTCGATGCTGACCACGTAGTCGCCGATCGCCCGGTGGATGCCCGCGGTGAGCGCGGCCTGGTGCCCGGAGTTGCGGGCGAAGCGGACGATGCGGAACTCCGGCCAGTCCTGCCGGATCTTCTGCATCAGCACGGGGGTGGCGTCCCGGCTGCCGTCGTCCACGCCGACGACCTCGTAGTCGACCCCCAGCCCGTCCAGGATCGGGCGCAGTCGCTCGACGGTGAGCGGGAGCGCCTCCTGCTCGTTGTAGATCGGCATCACGACGGACAACAGCGGTGCCGTAGACATGCGATGGATCCCACTTTCCGCGACGGCGGGACTGGATGGTGAGCCGACCATAACAGTCGGCCATGAGCTGCCCGTGAGAGGAAGTGCGCCCAGGTGTGCGCGTATTTGCACGCCTATGGGCCCCCCGCCCCGGGGGGTGCGTGGGGCCCTTCGGACGAGCCTGACGGGGCAGGCAGGTCAGAGCATCAATTACTTGATGATCTTGGTGACCTGGCCGGCGCCGACGGTACGGCCACCCTCACGGATGGCGAACTTGAGGCCCTCCTCCATGGCGATCGGCTGGATCAGCGCGACGGTCATGGCGGTGTTGTCGCCCGGCATGACCATCTCGGTGCCCTCGGGGAGGGTCACGACGCCGGTCACGTCCGTGGTACGGAAGTAGAAC
Source organism: Kitasatospora sp. NPDC059827 (assembly GCF_042731675.1). NCBI lineage: Bacteria > Bacillati > Actinomycetota > Actinomycetes > Kitasatosporales > Streptomycetaceae > Kitasatospora > Kitasatospora sp. NPDC059827. The sequence continues at coordinate 6,746 of NZ_JBHWIV010000015.1, forward strand.
TGCGGGCGGTAGTTGTTGAAGAACGGGGTGTGGCGGCCACCCTCGTCCTTCGACAGGATGTAGGACTGGGCCTCGAAGTCGGTGTGCGGCGTGACCGAACCCGGCTTGATGATGACCTGGCCGCGCTCGACGTCCTCGCGCTTGATGCCACGGAGCAGCAGACCGACGTTCTCACCGGCCTGGCCCTCGTCGAGCAGCTTGCGGAACATCTCGATGCCGGTGACCGTGGTGGTGGTCTTGGTCTCCTTGATGCCGATGATGTCGACAGTCTCGTTGACCTTGAGGATGCCACGCTCGATACGACCGGTGACGACGGTGCCACGACCGGTGATCGTGAAGACGTCCTCGATCGGCATCAGGAACGGCTGGTCCACGGCGCGGGCCGGGGTCGGGATGCTCTCGTCGACCGCGTGCATGAGGCCGAGGAGCTTCTGGCCCCACTCGGCGTCGCCCTCGAGGGCCTTCAGCGCGGAGACGCGGACGACCGGCAGGTCGTCGCCCGGGAACTCGTACTCGGAGAGCAGCTCGCGGACCTCGAGCTCGACGAGCTCCAGGATCTCCTCGTCGTCCACCATGTCGGCCTTGTTCAGGGCGACGACGATGTACGGAACGCCGACCTGGCGGGCCAGGAGGACGTGCTCCTTGGTCTGCGGCATCGGGCCGTCGGTGGCGGCGACCACCAGGATGGCGCCGTCCATCTGGGCGGCACCGGTGATCATGTTCTTGATGTAGTCCGCGTGACCCGGGCAGTCGACGTGGGCGTAGTGGCGCGCCTCGGTCTGGTACTCGACGTGCGCGATCGAGATGGTGATACCGCGCTGACGCTCCTCCGGGGCCTTGTCGATCTGGTCGAACGGCGTGAAGGGGTTGATGTCCGGGTACGCGTCGTGCAGCACCTTGGTGATGGCCGCGGTCAGCGTGGTCTTGCCGTGGTCGATGTGACCGATGGTGCCGATGTTGACGTGGGGCTTCGTCCGCTCGAACTTCGCCTTGGCCACTGAGTCCTCCTGAGGACAGTTCCTGTACGCCGTGCTGACGTCAGTTGGTCTTTGATACGGGCCCGGCCTGGGTGCCCGAAGCACCTCTCGCCGCCCCGTGGTTGGGGGCCGGAGGCCCTGGGAGGATCCGGACGGATCCTCCCAGGTCGCCTCCTAAGAGCCTAAGGGGTGTGAATCATCCCGAATATCGGGACGTCACTCGCCCTTGGACTTGGCGATGATCTCCTCAGCCACGGCCTTGGGGACCTCGGCGTACGAGTCGAACTGCATCGAGTAGCTCGCGCGACCAGAGGTCTTGCTGCGCAGGTCACCGACGTAGCCGAACATCTCGGAGAGGGGCACCAGCGCCGTGACGACGCGGGCACCGTGACGCTCGTCCATGGACCGGATCTGGCCACGGCGAGAGTTGATGTCGCCGATCACGTCGCCCATGTAGTCCTCGGGCGTGGTGACCTCGACGGCCATCATCGGCTCGAGGAGGACCGGCTTGGCCTTCCTCGCGCCTTCCTTGAAGGCCATCGAACCGGCGATCTTGAACGCGAGCTCGGAGGAGTCGACGTCGTGCGACTGGCCGTCGAGCAGGCTCACGCGGACACCCTGGAGCGGGTAGCCGGCGAGGATGCCGAACTCCATGGCCTCCTGGCAACCGGCGTCGACCGACGGGATGTACTCGCGCGGGACGCGGCCACCGGTGACCTTGTTGACGAACTCGTAGCCCTCGGCCTGCTCGAGCGGCTCGATCGCGATCTGCACCTTGGCGAACTGACCGGAACCACCGGTCTGCTTCTTGTGGGTGTAGTCGATGCGCTCGACGGCCTGACGGATCGTCTCGCGGTACGCGACCTGCGGCTTGCCGACGTTGGCCTCGACCTTGAACTCACGCTTCATACGGTCGACCAGCACCTCGAGGTGCAGCTCGCCCATACCCGCGATGATGGTCTGGCCGGTCTCCTCGTCCGTGTTGACCTGGAAGGACGGGTCCTCCTCGGCGAGACGCTGGATGGCAACACCCAGCTTCTCCTGGTCACCCTTGGACTTGGGCTCGATCGCGACGCGGATGACCGGGGCCGGGAAGTCCATGGACTCCAGGATGACCGGGCTCTTCTCGTCGGACAGCGTCTCACCGGTGGTGGTCTGCTTGAGGCCCATGACGGCGACGATGTCGCCGGCGCCCACCGACTCGATCTCCTCACGCTTGTTCGCGTGCATGCGGTAGATCTTGCCGATGCGCTCCTTCTTGCCCTTGACGGCGTTCAGCACCGAGGTGCCGGACTCCAGGCGGCCGGAGTAGATCCGGACGAAGGTGAGCTTGCCCAGGTGCGGGTCGGACATGATCTTGAACGCCAGCGCGGCCAGCGGCTCGTCGTCCGAAGCCTTGCGGGAGATCTTGGTCTCCGGGTCGTTCGGCTTCGTGCCCTCGACGGACTCGATGTCCAGCGGGGACGGCAGGTACTTGACGACCGCGTCGAGCAGGGGCTGAACGCCCTTGTTCTTGAAGGCGGTACCGCAGAAGATCGGGGTGAAGTCCGAGTTCAGGGTGCCCTTGCGGATCGCGTCCTGCAGCAGCTCGACCGGGATCTCCTCGCCCTCCAGGGCGAGCTCCATGATCTCGTCGCTGACGTTGGAGACGGTGTCGATCAGCGTCTCGCGGTACTCGTCCGCCTGCTCCTGCAGCTCGGCCGGGATGTCGACGATGTCGTACATCTCGCCCTTGGCGGCCTCGGCCGACCAGATCAGCGCCTTCATGCGGACCAGGTCGACGACGCCCTGGAAGTCCGCCTCGGCACCGATCGGGAGCTGCATCACCAGCGGGGTGGCGCCGAGGCGCTCCACGATGGTGTCGACGCAGAAGAAGAAGTTCGCGCCCGTGCGGTCCAGCTTGTTGATGAAGCAGATGCGCGGGACGCCGTAGCGGTCAGCCTGCCGCCACACGGTCTCGGACTGGGGCTCGACACCGGCGACACCGTCGAACACCGTCACGGCACCGTCGAGGACGCGCAGCGAACGCTCCACCTCGACGGTGAAGTCGACGTGACCCGGGGTGTCGATGATGTTGATGGTGTGGTCGGCATCGTCGACGGTCCAGTGACAGGTCGTCGCGGCCGACGTGATCGTGATGCCGCGCTCCTGCTCCTGCTCCATCCAGTCCATGGTGGCAGCGCCATCGTGGACCTCACCGATCTTGTACGACACACCGGTGTAGAACAGGATCCGCTCGGTGGTGGTGGTCTTGCCCGCGTCGATGTGCGCCATGATCCCGATGTTGCGGACCTTGGCGAGGTCAAGGGAGGTTGCAGCCATGGTGGCTCGTTCTCTCTCTGTCTAGTGACGGGGTACGGACTACCAGCGGTAGTGCGCGAAGGCCTTGTTGGACTCGGCCATCTTGTGGGTGTCCTCGCGACGCTTCACGGAAGCGCCCAGGCCGTTGCTGGCGTCGAGGATCTCGTTCATCAGGCGCTCGGTCATGGTCTTCTCGCGACGGGCGCGGGAGTAACCGACCATCCAGCGCAGCGCCAGGGTGCTGGCGCGGCCCGGACGGACCTCGACCGGAACCTGGTAGGTCGCGCCACCGACACGGCGGGACTTGACCTCGAGGGCCGGCTTGACGTTCTCCAGCGCACGCTTCAGCGCGACGACCGGGTCCGAGCCGGTCTTCTCACGGACGCCCTCGAGGGCGCCGTAGACGATCCGCTCGGCGGTGGAGCGCTTGCCGTGCAGCAGGATCTTGTTGACCAGCTGGGTGACGACAGGGGAGCCGTAGACCGGGTCGATGATGACCGGGCGCTTCGGGGCGGGGCCCTTACGAGGCATTCTTACTTCTCCTTCTTGGCGCCGTAGCGGCTGCGAGCCTGCTTGCGGTTCTTGACACCCTGGGTGTCGAGCGAACCGCGGATGATCTTGTAGCGGACACCAGGAAGGTCCTTCACACGACCACCGCGCACCAGCACGATGGAGTGCTCCTGCAGGTTGTGGCCCTCGCCCGGGATGTAAGCGGTGACCTCGATCCCGCTGGTGAGGCGCACACGGGCGACCTTACGAAGCGCCGAGTTCGGCTTCTTCGGGGTGGTCGTGTACACACGCGTGCAGACCCCACGGCGCTGCGGGGAGCCCTTCAGCGCGGGAGTCTTGTTCTTCTCGACCTTGTCCTGCCGGCCCTTTCGGACCAGCTGCTGGATCGTAGGCACCGTTTCTCCGTTTTCTGTGTGCCAAGGCTTGGTGGAACTAACCTGCGGTGTCTCCCTTGCACACAACCCCGTGGTCGACCCACGCGGTCGGGTGTGTTGGGCTTTTTCCGACACGGAATCCCATGGCTGATGTACAGCGACGGCGCTCTACGCGCGGCGCGCTTTGAGGCGCTCCGGCTCGGCGCGGCGACCGGTGTGCATGCACGCACAAGGACCCGGGGACACCCCAGGCACAAGGTCAGAGCGTACCTAGCGCATGGGGCTCGGTCAAAACAAATGCAACGCCGCAGGTCGCGGCCTTCGGCCGGGTGTCGCCCCGGTGTCCCGTACGCGACCGGCCGGTGTCGGGCCGCCCTCCACCCGCTCTACCACAGTCGGCGGGCACCCGCCAGCGGGGCAGCCGGGGCCGCCGGGGCGGCCTGGGCGACCTAGGAGGCGATGCCCAACATGATCACCAGCAGCCAGAAGGCGCCGCCCAGGTAGCCGAGCACCAGACCCAGCACCGCCGCCCAGTCCCCGTCCATGTTGCGCTCGCGGATCTGCTGGCGGGCGAGGTGGCCGGTGATCACCGCGGGCACCACCGGCAGCGCCAGGAAGCCGGTCAGGCCGCACACCAGGGAGACCACCGCCAGCACGCTGGTGGGCCGGGCCTGCGGCACCGGCGGCGGCACCAGGAAGGTCGCCGGGACGGGCTGCGCGGCCTGCAACGGCGCCGCCATCGGCCCGGACGGCAGGTCGGCCACCAACGCGGCCAGCTCGCCGTAGGTCACCGCCCGGGCCGCCGCCTCGTGGCGCTGCCCGTACTCCTCGACGGAGAGCCGGCCCTCGGCGAACCCGGCCTTCAACACGTCCACCGTCCGGTCCCGGTCGGCGTGGCTGGCCCGCATCACCGACTGGGGGGTCGGCGCGGCCTGCCAGCCGGCCGCATTCCGGCCGTACCGGTCGGTGGGGCGGGACTCGCCCCACGGTTGAACGGACATCCGCCACCTCCCGGGCGCCGCGGCACCCCCGCGCGCTCACTGGTCCTCATAGTGCAGGACGAACCGGGGAACTGAGTAGTTGCCGAATCGGACCGGCAGCTCCCGGAGACCGTCACCGGGCGGCGCGCCTCACCCGTTCGGCGGACAGGCTCAGGGGATGCTCAAAGCGGGCGACAGCCCGTCGGGCCGGTGCCAGGCTGGCTCCGGAGCGCCCCGCCACCGCGCGTCCACCCACGACCAGAGACAGAAGGCCGCCATGCAGGCGTCAGAACCGTCGCCCTCCGAACCGACCGCCGCCGGCCGGCCCGGACCGGGCACCCCGTCCGCCGTCAGCATCCAGGGACTGTGGAAGCACTTCGGCACCCAGGCCGCCGTCGCCGGGCTCAGCCTGGAGCTCCCGGCCGGGTCGTTCATCGGCCTGGTCGGGCCGAACGGCGCCGGCAAGACCACCACGCTGTCCATGGCCACCGGCCTGCTCCGGCCCGACCAGGGCACCGTGCTGGTGCACGGCACCGACGTCTGGGCCGACCCGGTCACGGTCAAGGCCCGGATCGGCATCCTGCCCGAGGGCCTGCGGATGTTCGAGCGGCTCAGCGGGCGCGAACTGCTCCAGTACACCGGCCGGCTGCGCGGCCTGCCCGGCGCCGAGGTGGACCGCCGCGCCGAGGAGCTGCTGGCCGTCCTGGACCTCGGCCGGGACGCCGACAAGCTGGTCGCCGACTACTCCACCGGCATGCGCAAGAAGATCGGGCTGGCCGCCGCGCTGCTGCACAACCCCGACGTGCTGTTCCTGGACGAGCCCTTCGAGGGCGTCGACCCGGTCTCCGCCCAGACCATCCGCGGCGTGCTCAAGCGGTACGCGGCGGCCGGCTCCACCGTGGTCTTCTCCAGCCACGTGATGGAGCTGGTCGAGCAGCTCTGCGACTGGGTCGCCGTGGTCAACGCGGGCCGGGTGATCGCCCAGGGCCCGCTGGACGCCGTCCGCGGCGGACGCAGCCTGCACGCGGCCTTCCTGGAGCTGATCGGCGTCCGCGAGGACGACGGCCAGGCCCTCGGCTGGCTCGGCGGCGGACGCACCGGGGACGCCCGGTGACCGCCGCCACCGCGCCCGTCACCGCCGTGCCCGACGACCGGACGGTGGTCCGCGGCCTGGTCGCGCTCAAGCTGCGGCTGCTGCGCAACGGGCTGCGCCGCAGCCGGGGCCGGGCGGCCGTGTACGTCGTCGGCGGCGTCCTCGGCCTGGGCTTCGCGGGCCTGATCGCCTTCGGCATGGCGATGCTCAACGGACGCTACGAGGGCTCCGGCAACACCGGGGTGATGCTGGTCGGCGTGCTCACCCTGGGCTGGGCCGCGCTGCCGCTGTTCCTGTTCTCCAGCGACGAGAGCGCCGACCCGACCCGGCTCACCATGCTGCCGCTGCGGCCCGGCCCGCTGCTGCGCGGGTCGCTGCTGGCCTCGCTGATCGGGCCCGGCCCGCTGATCAGCCTGGTGCTGGTGACCGGCGCGGTGCTGTCCGGCGCCACCGGCGGCGCCGCGGCCGCCACCGCGGTGGTCGCCGTGCCGCTCGCCCTGCTCTGCCTGGTCACGCTGTCCCGGGCGGTCGCGGCCGGGAACGCCCGGATGCTCTCCAGCCGGCGCGGCAAGGACTTCGCGATCTTCGGCGGGCTGGCCTTCGCCCTGCTCGTCCAGGGCGCCAACGTCGGCTCGCAGAGCATCTTCGGCCGGCAGCACGGCCAGGACATCGACCTCGGCCCGCTCAGGCCGATCGCCGCGGTGCTGCGCTGGATCCCGCCGGTCAGCGCCGTGGACGCCCCCCGCAGCGTCGGCGCGGGCGAGTACGGGGCGGCGCTGCTCCAGCTCGCCGCGGCCGGTGCGCTGCTCGTCCTGCTGCTGCGCTGGTGGCGGGGCAGCCTCCAGGAGCTGATGGTCACCGCCGACTCCTCCACCCTGGAGGTGGCCCGCGGGGTGCAGAGCGCCCGCGGCTGGCGCTTCCTGCCGGAGGGCCGCACCGGCGCGGTGATGCAGCGCCACCTGCGGTACGCCTGGCGCGAGCCGCGGGCCAAGGCCGCGCTGTTCACCAGCGTCGGGATGACGCTGGTGATCTGCCTGCTGTCGGTGGTGCAGGGCTGGTCGAGCGTCTACCTGCTGGCGATGACCGGGACCTTCCTCGGGCTGCAGATGCTCAACCTGTTCGGCATGGACGGCTCGGCGTTCTGGATGGTCGCCGCCACCCTGCGCACCCCGGCCGACGCCCGGGACGAGCTGCGCGGCCGGGCGTACGCGGTGCTGTCGTACGCCGTGCCGGTCACCGTGGTGCTCGGGCTGGTGCTGGCCGCCGTCACCGGCGACTGGAGCGGGCTGCCGTCCGCCCTCGGCCTCGCGCTGGCGGTGCTCGGCGGCGGCATCGCGCTCGGCTCGGTGTTCAGCGTGCTCGCGCCGTACACCATGCCCGCCGACAGCAACCCGATGCGCAACGCCGCCCCCGGGCAGGGCGGGCTGATCCTGCTCAACCAGTTCGGCTCGATGCTCGGCGTCGCGGTGCTCTCCCTGCCGGTCGGCGGCTACCTGCTCTGGGCGCTGCTCTCGGACGGGCCGACCTGGCCGCTGCTGCTGCTCGGCCCGGCCTACGGCGCCCTGGTCGCCACCCTCGGCATCCGGCTGGCGGCCCCCCGGCTGCTGGAGCGTGTGCCGGAGATCATGGCCAAGGCCATCGAACGGTAGCTAGGTCGGCCCGGCCGCTCCGGCATCATGGGCCGGAGGGGCGGGGCCGTCGAGGAGAGCAGGGACACACCGTGGGCAAGCGCGCGCAGCAGGGCGACGGGAACGCCGGGCCGCTGCTGGAGCAGGCGGTGCGCTCGGTGCTCACCGCCCCCGACGAGGGGCTGGACCTCGCCCTGGACACCGGGGCCTCGCTGCTGGCCGCCTCGGCCGGGCAGTGGCCGGCGGTCAGCCGGTCGGTGCTCGGGTACGCGGACACCGCGGTGGGCCGCTGCTGGTCCGCCGGCTGGCGCCCGGCCGACCTGGTGCGGGTCGTGCGGCGCGGGCTCAAGCCCGTCCACCTGGCCCTCGCGGTGGACCTGATCGCCGCCGAGGCCCGCCGCCACCCCGCCGCCACCCTGGACCGGCGCTGGCAGGAGCAGCTGCGCGAGCTGGAGGCCGAGGTCTGGTGGCCCGCCGACGAGCAGTACCTCGGCGCCTTCGCCCACCGCCACCGGCTGGACCGCTTCGCGCTCGCCACCGCCCTGCTGGAGCTGCTGCGCAGCTGGGGCCGACTGCCCCCGATCGCCCCGGTCGGCCCCGCCCCCGGGCAGCAGGGGCCGGTGCGGCGCCCGGCCGGGCCGCAGCATCCCGGGTCGTCGACCGGGGAGCCGCGGATGCTGGCCCGGATCCGGGCCCTGCTGGCCAAGGCCGAGTCCACCGAGTTCCCGGAGGAGGCCGAGGCGCTGACCGCCAAGGCCCAGCAGCTGATGGCCCAGCACAGCATCGACGACGCGCTGCTGGCCGCCGCCGGGGCCGACCGGAACACCCCGGCGGCGCTGCGGATCGGTGTGGACAACCCGTACGAGGGGCCCAAGACGATGCTGCTGGACGCGGTCGCGGCGGCCAACCGGTGCCGGGTGGTGTGGGCCAAGGAGTTCGGCTTCTGCACCGTGATCGGCTTCGACGGGGACCTGGACGGCGTCGAACTGCTCTACACCTCGCTGCTGGTGCAGGCCACCCACGCGCTCAACAAGGCCGGGTCCGGCAAGGACTCGCGCAGCAAGGCGTTCCGGCAGTCCTTCCTGGTCGCGTACGCGGCCCGGATCCGCGAGCGGCTGACCTCCGCCACCGAGCGGGCCACCAGCGCCGCCGCGGCCGGCCGCCACCTGCGCGAGGACGGCACCGAGGAGCAGCTGCTGCCCGACGAGCGGCTGCTGCCCGCGCTGGCCGCCCGCTCGGCGGCGGTGGACGACGAGGTCGGCCGGCTGTTCCCGAAGCTGGTCTCCCAGCGGGTCCGGGTCAGCGACGGCGAGGGCTGGGCGGCCGGGCGGGCCGCGGCCGACCGCGCCGCCCTGCACGGGCGGGGCGAGATCCACAACCGGCCGCCCGCCTGATAGAAACGACCCGCCACGAACGAAGGGGGATCCGACGTGACGGAGTCGACAGCGGAGTCCGGATACCGGGACCGGGTGCGCGGCGCGCTGCTCGGCGGCGCGATCGGCGACGCCCTGGGCTGGCCGGTGGAGTTCCAGCAGCTCCACCAGATCCGCGAGCGGTTCGGTCCGCAGGGCGTGACCGCGCTGCCGTCGGGGAGCGCCGGGTCGGTGGAGGTCACCGACGACACCCAGATGACGCTGTTCACCGCGGAGGGCCTGATCCGCGGCTTCGTCCGCGGCTGGTCCGGCGGCGGCGGCTCGGTGCCGGAGGCGGTGCACGGCGCGTACCGGCGCTGGCTGCGGACCCAGTACCAGGGCGCCCCGGACACCGAGCCGCAGCCGCGCCCGTACGACGGCTGGCTGCTCGGCCGGCCGTTCCTGTACGCGCGGCGGGCGCCGGGCAACGCCTGCCTGAGCGGGGTGTCGGAGCACCCGGTGTTCGAGGCGCCGGCCCCGATCGGGAGCCCGGGGCCGATCAACCCCGGCTCCAAGGGCTGCGGTTCGGTGATGCGCGCGGCGCCGTTCGGGCTGGCCCGGCTCGGGGTCGAGCAGTCCTTCGGGCTGGCCGTGCAGTGCGCCCAGCTCACCCACGGGCACCCGACCGGCTACCTCGCCGCGGGCGCCTTCGCGGCGCTGGTCGAGCGGTTGGCGGCCGGGACGGAGCCGTGGGCGGCGGTCGGCGAGACGGTGGAGCAGATCCGCGAGCTGCCGCAGTCCAAGGAGACCGTGCAGGCGCTGGCCCGGGCGGTCCGGCTGGCCCAGGAGGCCGAACCCTCGGCGGACACCGTGGAGCGGGTCGGGCTCGGCTGGATCGCCGAGGAGTGCCTGGCCATCGCGGTGCACTCGCTGCTGGCGGCCACCCTCGACCCCGATCCGGTGCGCACCGCGCTGCTGCTGTCGGTGAACCACTCCGGGGACAGCGACTCCACCGGCGCGGTCTGCGGCAACCTGGTCGGGGCCGCGTACGGCGCCTCGGCGCTGCCCGCCGACTGGGTCGGGGCGGTCGAGGGGCGGGCCGAACTGCTGACGGTCGCGGACGACCTGCTGGTGCTGTTCGGCAGCCGCGACCCGGGCCACCCGGCGCTCGGCGGGCGCTACCCCGCCTGGTAGTCGGACGCTCCTCAGCTCGCCCCGGGGTCGGCGACCTGGCCGAGGAACAGCGGCCGCCCGGTGGCGGTGTCCCGGATCAGGAACAGGAACGGCCGGTCGATGTGCAGCTGGACGGGCCGGTCCGGGGCGGGCGCCGCCGCGACGCCGACCCCGACGCCGCTGCCGGCCGCCGCGACCGTACCCTCCTCGTCGACCTGGACGGTGGCCTTCTGCACCACCGTGCTGACGGCGAGCGGCGGCTGCTCGGCGATGCCGCCGAGGTCGGCCCGGTCGAAGACCGAGTGGACGCCGAGCGAGCGCAGCGCGGAGCTCAGCTCGTTCGAGGTGTCGAAGTGGAAGCGCGGCAGCTGGAGGTCGACCGGCCGTTCGGCGAGGGCGCCGAGGATCCGGTCGAGCTGGGGCTGGTCCAGCCCCTTGGTGAAGGCGGCGAAACCGCCCTGCGCGGGGACGATCAGGTCCATCGCCAGACCGCCGCCCTGGTACGGGAGTTCCACGGCCTGCCAGGGCTCGCCGACGATCCCGCCGGAGCCGTCCGCGTACTTGAACTCGCCGGCCTGGCTCATCGACGGGACGGCCGGGGCGGATCCGTCGAGCTTGTGGAACGGGCGGTCCGCGGTCTGCCCGGGCTTGAACGCCGAGGCCCACTTCGCCTTGAGGTAGAGCGCGTCGGTGAGGACCAGCCGGGTGTCGGCGTTGATCGTGTTCGGTGCGAAGAGGTCCTTGATCTGCCCCTCGGTGGCCTTCTCCACGGCGGAGTTGACGGCCTCGCGGGAGCCGTTCGGGTCCTTGCCGAAGTCGGTGGTGCGCACCCCGGCGTCGAAGGCGGTGGCGAGCGTGGCCAGGTAGTCGGGCTTCACCGCGAAGCCCTGCTGGGCCCAGACCTGGTCGCTGCGGCGCAGGGTGAGTCCGTCGGTGGCCGGGACGGGCCGGTCGAGCGCGCCGACGGCGAGGGCGTACTGCTTCGGGTCGAGGTCGGTGTGCAGGGCCTTGGCGAGTTCCTCGGCGGTGGCACCGCGCGCGCCGGGCAGCAGCATGGCGAGCACGGTGGACAGCCCGGACGGCGAGACCACCAGGTTCTGCCCGGCGGTGTCCGGCTTCGCGGTGAGGGTGTGCAGGAGGTCCAGGCCGAAGGCGTCGGTGGCCTTGGCGGTGGCGGCCACCGAGGCCTGGTCGACGGCGGGCCGGGTGGCCGGCGCGGAGGCCCGCTGCTCCCCGGTGGCGGCGGTGCCGGGGCCGGTGCTGCCGCAGCCGCTGGCCAGCGGTGCGGCGAGCGCGGCGGCGAGGAGCAGTGCCGCGGGGCGGCGGGGCGGGCGACGACGGGTTCCGCTGCTGCTGTTCGTCATGGCCCTTCGACGCGACACCCCTCCGGCCGGTTCCGGCTCAGTCCCAGAGCGCGCCGAACTCCAGCAGTTCGTCCCGGTGCTCGATCCGCTCGACCCACTCCTCGGGCCAGACCGCCTCGCCGTGGTGGGCGCCGGCGAAGGCGCCGGTCAGGCAGGCGAGCGAGTCGGAGTCGCCGCTGGAGTAGGCGGCCCGGCGGACGGCGGCCACCGGGTCGTCGGGCAGCAGCAGGAAGCAGAGCAGGCCGGTGCCGAAGGCCTCCTCGGCGACCCAGCCCTCGCCGGTGGCCAGGCAGGGGTCGGCCTCCACGTCGGGGGCGGCGAGGGCGGCGTCCAGCTGGTCGAGGACCGTGAGGCAGTCGTCCCAGCCGCGGGCGATGACGGCCTGCGGGGAGGCGCCGTACCAGCGGTCGGCGAGGTCGCCGAGCCAGAACTCGTCGTAGCGCTCGCGGCCGGCCAGCGCGTACGCCCTCAGCACGGCGGGCAGTCCGGCGGGCGGGACGCCCTCGGCGAGCTTGCGCACGGCGTAGGCGGTGAGGTCGCTGGCGGCGAGCGCGGTCGGGTGGCCGTGGGTGAGCGCGGACTGGAGTTGGGCGGCGCCGGAGAGCTGCCGGGCGTCCAGGTCGCGGATCAGGCCGAGCGGGGCGACCCGCATGTTGGCGCCGCAGCCCTTGGAGCCCACGTCGCTGGCCTGCTGCCAGCGGTACTTGTCGTGGCTGAGCCGCTCGCAGGCGCGCAGGCAGGTTATGCCGGGGGCGCGGTTGTTCGACGGGGAGCGCCACCAGTAGACGAACTCCTCGCGGACCGGGCGCGCCAGCCGCAGCGGCGTCAGCGGGCCGCGCGCCAGGGCGGTGCGCAGGCCGCGGGCGAGGGCGAGCGTCATCTGGGTGTCGTCGGTGACCAACGCGCGTTCCGGCAGCGGGAGTCGCCGCCAGTCCGGGTGGTCGGCGGCGATCCGCTCGACGTCCTGGAACTCGGTCAGCCGGCCCATCGCGTCGCCGATCGCCAGCCCCAGCAGTGCCCCCGTCGCCTTGCCCACGGCCTTCTCCCCCGCTTCCCGTCACACGTCGACCAACAGCTCCTTGAGCCCGCGGATCACGTAGCCGGGGTTCCACTCGGGCTCGCGGACCAGCCGCAGGCCCGGGGCCCGGCGCAGCAGCGTGCCGTAGGACTCGGTGAGCTCCAGTCTGGCAAGGGGGGCGCCCAGACAGAAATGGATTCCGGCGCCGAAGGTGACGTGCGGGTTGTCGGTGCGGCCGAGGTCGAGGCGGTCGGGGTCGGCGAAGCGCTCCGGGTCACGGTTGGCGGAGCCGAAGAGCAGGGCGATCTCGGCGCCGCGCGGCACGGTGACCCCGCGGACCTCGATGTCCTCCAGCACCCAGCGCTCGAACATCTGCAGCGGGGTGTCCCAGCGCATCAGTTCCTCGACGGCGGTGGGCAGCAGGGCGTCCACCGAGCCGCGCAGCCGGGCGAGTTCGCCGGGGTGGCGGAACAGCGCCCACCAGCCGTTGCCGGTGGTGTTGACGGTCGCCTCGTGGCCGGCGTTGAGCAGCAGCACGCAGGTGGAGACCATCTCCTGCTCGCTGAGCGCGTCGGAGCCCTCCTGGGCCTGGATCAGCGCGCTGATCAGGTCGGTGCCCGGGTTCCCCCGGCGCTCGCGGATCAGGGCGCGCAGATAGTCGGAGAACTCGATGCTGGCGGTGACGGCCCGGCGGGCGGCCTCCTCGCTCGGGTTGAGCTCGAACATCCCGGTGATGTCGGCGGACCAGGGGCGCAGCAGGTGCCGGTCGCCCTCCGGCACGCCGAGCATCTCGGCGATCACGGCGACCGGCAGCGGCTCGGCGACGGCGGAGATCAGGTCTCCGCCGCCGGCCGCGAGCAGGTCGTCGACGAGTTCCCCGGCCAGCCGCCGGACGGTCGGCCGCAGCCCTTCGACCATGCGCGGGGTGAAGGCCTTGGAGACCAGCCGGCGGATCCGGGTGTGGTCGGGGGCCTCCAGGTCGAGCAGCCCGTGGTCGTTGAGGGTGTGGAAGGGCTCGTGCGCCGGGTCGGGTTCGGGGCGGCCGAACTCCTGGTGGCTGAACCGGTGGGTGTAGGTGCGGCCGAGCCGCCGGTCGCGCAGCAGGGCGCTGACGTCCTCGTGGCGGGAGACCAGCCACTGGTTCGTCGGCTCGTGGTACGTCACCGGCGCGTGCTCGCGCAGTTCGGCGTACGCGTCGTACGGGTGGGCCACGAACTCCGCCGACCAGGGGTCGAACTTCGCCGTCGTCGTCATCGCTCGATCACTCCAGGCCGTGAGGGGAAGCCGGGAAGATCATCGTATGCATCCGGTACGTCCGTAAAGGGTCCTTACGCCCCTTCCAGCACCAGCCGGCGCACCAGCTTCGGCAGCGCCCGGGAGATCGGCTCCCGGATCACCTCGGCCGCGGCCGCGTCGTACGGGGTCTCCTCGGCGTTCACGATGATCAGCTTCGCGCCGCTCCGCACCGCGTTGTACGGCAGCCCGGCGACCGGGAACACCTGGAGGCTGGTGCCGACCGCGACGAAGACCTCGCAGGCCCGGGCGACGGAGTCGGCCTGACCGAGCACCTCCTGGTCCAGGTTCTCGCCGAACATCACGATCCGCGGCTTGAGGATGCCGCCGCACTCCCGGCAGGCCGGGTCCGGCTCCCCCGCCTCGACCCGGGCCAGCGCCTGCGCCATCGACCCGACCACCCGGCAGCTCAGGCACTGGGTCTCCCGGGCGTTGCCGTGCAGTTCGAGCACCTTGCGGGCGGTCAGGCCGGCCCGCTGGTGCAGCCCGTCGATGTTCTGGGTGAGCACCCGCAGCGGCAGCCCGGAGCGCTCCAGGTCGACCAGCGCCCGGTGCCCGGCGTTCGGCTCGGCGGCCAGCCCGGCCGTCTCCAGCCGCATCCGCCAGGCCCGCGCGCGCACCTTCGTGTCGTCCCGGTACGGGCCGATGGTGACCAGTTCCTCGGCCGACGGGTCCTTGCGCCACAGCCCCTGCGGGCCGCGGTAGTCGGGGATGCCGGAGTCGGTCGAGATGCCCGCGCCGGTGAGCACGGCGATCAGGGGGCGCTTCGCGTTCATACCCCGGACGGTACGGGCGGCGGGGCACGGCGGCCACCGAAAATCCGGATGCGCCCCGTCAACTCCCGCCGCACACTGGGCCGGTCACCCACCGTTGCCGTGAAGGAGCCCCGTGCAGGGAGCAGTCAGCGTCTCGCCCGCCCAGATCCCCGAGCTGTTGCTCGGCCTGGCCACCGTCCGCCCGGTGTTCCTCTGGGGCGCCCCCGGGATCGGGAAGTCCTCCCTGGTCAGGGCGTTCGCCGAGTCGCTCGGCCTGGAGTGCGTGAGCCTGGTCGGCACCCAGCTCGCCCCGGAGGACCTGATCGGTGTCCCGCAGCTCACCCCCGAGGGCCGCTCCCGGTTCTGCCCGCCCGAGCAGATCGCCCGGGACGAGCCGTACTGCCTGTTCCTGGACGAGCTCAACGCGGCCTCGCCGGACGTCCAGAAGGCCTTCTACTCGCTGATCCTGGACCGCCGGATCGGCTCCTACGAGCTGCCGCCCGGCTCCATCGTGATCGGCGCCGGGAACCGCGCCACCGACGGCGCGCTCGCCCGCCCGATGGCCTCCGCGCTGGTCAACCGCATGGTCCACGTCCACCTGCGGGCCAGCGCCGAGGACTGGCTGCGCTGGGCGGCCGGCGCCGGGATCCACCCCTGGATCCTCGACCACCTCACCGACCGGCCGGACCACCTGTGGTCCGCCCCGCCCAAGACCGAGGAGCCGTTCTCCACCCCGCGCGCCTGGCACATGCTCTCCGACGCGCTGAACTCCTTCGGCCCCACCCTGGACGAGGAGACCCTCAAGGTGGTCACCTACGGGCTGCTCACCCCGCAGCACGCGATCGCCTTCTGCGGCTACGCGAAGATCGTCCGCAACTCCTACGGCCTGGAGGCGATCCTCAAGGGCGACGCCCGCTGGCCGCACCGGCTGGAGGACCGCGACCTGCTCTACTACCTGGCCGACGCCTTCCGCGGCCGGCTGGTCAAGGAGCTGCCCGCCAGCAAGGAGCACGCCTCCGGGGCGCAGCGGCAGACCGCCTTCCGGGCCAAGTCGCTGCTGGTGCAACTGGCCGAGATCTCGGTGGAGGTCGCCCAGACGGTGATCGCGGACGGCGCGGACGGCAACCCGGTACTGCCCTCCTGGTTCCTGATCGAGGCCGCCCGGGACATGCCCCGACTGGTCGAGGCCCGCCGGTGAAGCGGCCGGCCAAGGCCGCCGCGAAGAAGCCCGACCCGGGCACCGTGGCCTTCGAGGAGGGCGTCCGGCTGCTGCGCGGCAACCCCGCCCTCGCCGCCCTGCGGGCCGACGTCTGCCGCTCCGAGGAGTGCACCACCGCCCCGCCCGACGGCTGGGCGGTGGCCGACTCCGACGGCACCCTGCACGTCAACCCGCGCCGCCGGGCCGAACCCGAGGAGTGGGCCTGGGTGCTGGCGCACGGCCTGCTGCACCTCGGCTTCGGCCACCTCCCGGGCGGCCGCGGCACCCGCACCCAGCCCGACCCGTACCAGGTCGCCGCCCGCTGCGCCGTGGTCAACCGCTTCCTCGCCACCTTCCCGGTCGGCCGCGCCCCGGTCACCCTCCCGCAGGAGTACCCGGGCGGGGACGAGGAGGAGCTGGCCGAGCGCTGGCGCCGCGACGGCCTGCCCCTGCCCGGCACCGCCGGGACGGCCGGCACCGCCGACTGCGACCAGCTGCTGGTCGAATGGCGCGGGCACGGCCGGGCCCGCGAGGACTGGCCGGCGGCCTTCGCGGCCGCCCTCACCCGCACCATGTCCGCCGCGATGGACCGGGCCGGCGGCCGGATCGACGCCGAGACCGGCGAGCGCCTGCCCGAGCGGCCCTGGAACCGGGCGCTCAACTGGTTCGTCTCCTCGTACCCGCTGCTCGGCGGCATCGCGGCCGGCCTCACCGTCGTCGCCGACGCCGAACTCGCCCGGGCGCACGGCATCGCCGTCGCCGCCGTCAACGCCGAGGCCGCCGAGATCTACGTGAACCCGCTGCGCCACCACTCCGACGAGGAGTGGCGGTTCATCCTCGGCCACGAGATCCTGCACGCCGCCCTGCGGCACGGCGAGCGCCGCGGCGGGCGGGACCCGTTCCTGTTCAACGTCGCCGCCGACTACGTCATCAACGGCTGGCTGCTGGAGATGAACGTCGGCGAGATGCCCGACGGGCTGCTGCACGACCCGCAGCTGAAGGGCCTGTCGGCCGAGGAGGTGTACGACCGGATCGCCCGCGACCAGCGCCGGATCCGCCGGCTCGCCACCCTCGCCGGGAAGAACCGCCCGGACATCCTCGGCGAGCCGCTGGGACCGTCGCGGGACTACGTCGACCTGGACGACTTCTACCGGCGCGGCCTCCAGCAGGGCTTCGAGCTGCACGGCCGCGAGCGCGGGCTGCTCCCGGCCGGGCTGGTCGAGGAGATCCGCGCGCTCGCCCACCCGCCGCTCCCCTGGGACGCGCGACTGGCGCGCTGGTTCGACGAGTTCGTGCCGCGCCCGGAGCCGGTGCGCAGCTACTCCCGCCCGGCCCGCCGGCAGTCCGCCACCCCGGACATCCCCCGGGCCGGCCGCTACCACCCCGAGGAGGAGGTGCCGCGCTGCACCTTCGGGGTGGTCCTGGACACCTCCGGCTCGATGGACCGGACGCTGCTCGGCAAGGCCCTCGGCGCGATCGCCTCCTACGCCGCCGCCCGGGACGTCCCGGCCGCCCGGGTGGTGCACTGCGACGCCGCCCCGCACGACGCCGGGTACCTCCCGGTCGAGGAGATCGCCGGGCGGCTGCGGGTGCACGGGCGCGGCGGCACCGTCCTCCAGCCGGGCATCGACCTGCTGGAGCGGGCCGAGGACTTCCCGCCCGGGGCGCCGGTCCTGGTGATCACCGACGGCATGTGCGACGTGCTGCGGCTGCGCCGGGAGCACGCCTTCCTCGTCCCGCGCGGAGCCGGACTGCCGTTCACCCCGCGCGGACCGGTCTTCCGGATGAGCTGACGAGCCGACGAGCCGACCTGCCACCGGACGGTCAGGCCAGCGCCAGGGCGGGAGCGGTACCGGTCCGCACCAGCGGGGACAGCGCCACCAGGTAGCAGGCGGCGGCCAGCGGGATGAAGGCCAGGTCGGCCGCCGAGGCGACGGTGCCGACCAGCATCAGCACCGGGCTCCACCAGCGCAGCGTCCGGGCCGCGCCGACCGAGGCGGCGACCAGCAGGGCCAGCAGGCCGACGTAGAACAGCAGCGGGCCGACCTGGTAGACGGCGGGGAGCACCCCGGGGACGGACTGCACCCGGTCGAACAGCCGCGACTGCTCGGCCTTGTCCGCCGCGGCCAGGCCGACGCACAGGTCGATCCCGATCTGCGCCAGCGAGGCCGCCAGGCCCGCGAACGCCGTCCCCAGTGCGGCGTTCGCGGCCAGCCGCCCGGCGGTGGTGCCGCGCGGGGCGAGCAGTCGGCGCAGCGCGAGGAAGACCGGGGCGAACAGCAGCAGCCCGGCGAACATCGCGGTGTGGCCGAGCGTCCAGCCGAGGCCCGGCTCGCGGGAGCCGGGCACCAGGCGGATGCCGCCGTACAGGGCCATCAGGGCGGGGGCGCCGACGGCGGTGTAGGCGGTGAGGCGGGTGTTCCGGATGGCGTTCATCTGACGTTCTCCTGCGGTGTCCGTGGTCCGTTCCGACACCGCAAAGCCTCCCGGCCGACCCCCTCGTCGCGGATCGCCCGTACCGGCGAAACCGGCCCCTCCCCCGCAAGGGGGAGTCCGCTCAGGACTCCCCCGCCACCACCGCCCCGGCCTCGTACGCGAACACCACCGCGTGCACCCGGTCGCGCAGCCCGAGCTTGCTCAGCACATTGCTGACGTGGGTCTTCACGGTGTGCTCGCTGACCACCAGCTCGGCCGCGATCTCCGCGTTGGACAGCCCGCGCGCGATCAGCCGCAGCGTCTCCTGCTCGCGCAGGGTCAGCTGCTCCAGCAGCTTGGACGGCGGCCGCACCGCCCGCTCCCGGCCGCCCGGGCGGCGGGCCGCGAACTCGCCGATCAGCCGCTTGGTCACCGAGGGCGCGAGCAGCGCCTCGCCCGAGGCCACCATCCGCACCCCGTGCGCCAGGTCGTCCCGGCGGACGTCCTTCAACAGGAAGCCGCTTGCGCCCGCGTACAGCGCGTCGAAGACGTAGTCGTCGATGTCGAAGGTGGTCAGCATGATCACCTTGGTGGCCGGGAACTCCTCGCACACCCGGCGGGCCGCCTCCAGGCCGTCCATCACCGGCATCCGGACGTCCAGCAGCAGCACGTCCGGGTTGTGCGCGCGCACCGCCTCGACCGCCTCGGCGCCGTCGCAGGCCTCGGCGACCACCTCGATGTCCGGCTGGGCGTCCAGGATCATCCCGAACCCGGCCCGCACCAGCTCCTGGTCGTCCGCGACCACCACCCGTATCGGCGTCATCCGCCCACCCTCTCCACCACGCCCGTCGGCCCCAGCGGCAGCCGGACACTCACCAGGAAACCCCTGCCCTCCGGCCCCGGACCGGCCTCGGCCCGGCCGCCGCAGGCCGCGGCCCGCTCGCGGATGCCGACCAGCCCGCGCCCGCCGGACCAGCCGGCCACCGTACGGTCGGCGGCCGGCGGCATCCCGCGACCGTTGTCGGAGACCACCACCTCCAGCACCCCGTCGACCCGCCCCACCCGGATCGCCACCCGGTCCGCCCCGGAGTGCTTGACCGTGTTGGTCAGCGCCTCCTGCACGATCCGGTACGCGGCCGCCTCCACGTCGGCGGGCAACCCGCCCAGCCCGTCCGCGAGTTCGAGGTCCACCCGCAGGCCCGTCCCGCGCACCCGCTCGGCCACGTCGGCGAGTTCGGCCAGCCGGGGCTGCGGCGCCAGCTCCCGCTCCGCCTCCGGGTCCTTCAACACGCCGAGCACCCGCCGCAGTTGCACCATCGCGTCGCGGCCCGCGTCGGCGATGGTGTCGAAGGCGCGGATCGCCCGGTCCGGGTTGTCACGCACCACCAGCGGCCCGGCCTCGGCCTGGATGACCATCAACGACACCGCGTGCGCCAGGATGTCGTGCATCTCCCGGGCGATCCGGGCCCGCTCCTCGGCGACCGCCCGGGCCGCCTCGCTGGCCGCCCGCACCCCCGCCTCCCGCGCCCGCTCGGCCTGCATCCGGGCCAGCTCCCGCTGGGTGCGCACCAGGGCGCCGAAGACGAAGGAACCGCCCGAGGTCAGCACGCTGAACAGCGCGCCGTTCGGCGAATGGGTGCCGATCACATTGGCGACCACCACGACCGCCAGCACCGGCCAGCGCTGCCGGTCGGGGAAGCGCTCCGCGATGGTGTACATCCCGATCACCGCGTACAGCGGTACCTGCGGGTTCGCCGAGTGCGCCACCACCGACAGCGCCAGCGAGGGCACGGCGCCCGCGATCAGGCCCAGCAGCGAGACCTTGCGCCGCCAGGGCAGGAACAGCGCGGTGGACACCGCCAGCGGGTACACCCACCAGGGCCAGTCGGTGTCGTCGTTGTAGACCGACCAGACCGACACCGCCGCCGAGCAGACCGCCAGGAAGGTGTCCAGCACGTACGGGCTCAGCCCGGCCGTCCGGCTCCGCCAACGCGCCGCGCGCTCCACCGTCGTACCTCCCCCGTACCCGGGGACCCCGTCCCCGCGGAGAAGATCATGCCCTACCGGCAGAACCACCGGCACCGCCCGACCGGGTCCCGCCGGGTCGGACACCACCGCCCGGTCGGGAGCCGCCGGGCCGGACACCGCCCGGTCGGACACCGCCCGGTCAGACACCGCTGACCGTCACACCGCCGGTCTCCGCCCGCGCCGTGATGCTGTGCGCCGCACCCGGCCGCGAGGGGACGCCGACGTCCGCCCCGCCCGACCGCGCCTGCGCGTCCACCACGTACGCCTCCCCGGACGGCACCCGCAGCCGCACCCCGCCGTTGCCGACCCGGGCCTCCAGCGCCGTCGGCGCCGCCGCGAAGTCGGCCCGCACGCCGCCGTTGGTCGCGCTCAGGCGCGCCGTCGGGGAGGTCAGCCCGGTGGCCTCGACCCCGCCGTTCTCCACTGCGGCCTCCACCTCGGCGGACAGCCCCGTCAGCCGCACCCCGCCGTTCTCCTCCTTGATCCGCACCTTGGTGCCGGCCGGCACCTGCACCTCGTACCCGACCCCGCAGGAGTCGCAGGAGTACCCCAGCCGCAGCACGCCGTCCTTCACCTCGTGGGTGCTCTTCGGCGCGGACCCCCGGTAGCTCTGCTTCTCGACGACGTGCACCGAGTCACCGGTGCCGGTCACCACGACCCCGCCGTTCTCTCCCTCGACCACCAGCTCCCCGACCGGCTCGGCCACCCCGTACGTCACCGTCCGGTGCTCGTCCGACTCCAGGAACGGCAGGCACCCCTGCATCCCCAGCACCACCGCCGCCGTGATCGCCACCGCGCCCAGCACCCGCTTCATGTCCGGCCCCCTTCGCAAAGCCCCGCCGTCCCGACACCGAGAACCCTCCCGCGACCGGCCCCCTCGGCACCTCCCTCCCCGGAGCGGTTCCCGCCCCTCCCCCGTGCGGGGGATGGCGGGCAATTCACGGATTCACCGGCGCGGCCGCCACTTCGCCGGTAGCTTGTTTGCCCGCGCTCAACCTCCCGGAGCCGCACCACGCCCAGGCACTGACGACGAGGGCTGATCAGGCAATGGCCAACACCCCGCCCGGCGGACCGGGTCCCGCGACCGGGCACGGCCTGGACGACCGCGTGCCCTTCCTGGCCCGGCTCGACCACGCCGACCGCACCGCCCTGCTCGCCCTCGGCCACCGGCTCGACTACCCCGCCCGCTCCACGGCACTGCGCGAGGGCGAACCCTCCGACCACGTCCTGCTGGTCCTGCACGGCTGGCTCAAGGTGACCGCCCTCGCCGAGAACGGCTACGAGGCCCTGCTCGCCCTGCGCGGACCGGGCGACATCGTCGGCGAGTCGGCCGCCCTCAGCGGCCGGCCCCGGGCCGCCACCGTCACCGCGCTGGAGCAGGTCTCGGCCACCGCCGTCGACCGGGCCGCCTTCACCACCTACCTGCAGAACACCCCCGCCGCCGCGATGCAGCTCCTGGCACTCTCCACCGACCGGCTGCGCGCCGCCGACCAGCACCGGCTCAAGTTCGCCTCGCTCAGCGTCAGCGAACGCCTCGCCGACCTCCTGCTGGAACTCGCCCGCACCCACGGCCGCCGCACCGCCGAGGGCATCGTCGTCTCCGTCCCGCTCAGCCAACAGGAACTCGCCGGCTCCGTCGGCGCCTCCCGCGAGGCCGTCGCCCGCCTGCTCAAGTCCCTGCGGGACCGCGGCATCGTCGTCACCAGCCGCCGCTCCCTGGTCGTCGCGCGCCCCGACCTGCTCCGGAGGCCCGGCCAACTCCGCTGATCCGCACAGCAGTTCTGTGCACACCGTCACAGAGCGAGTACCTCAACGGCGCTCACGCCGACCTGCCCGGCACGGGCAGGCTGAGGCCGACGACGAATCGAGAGGCGACCATGACCGATCCGGTGAACCACACCATCCTGCTGCTGGACATCGAACAGTTCGGCCGGCGGGACGACGTCGAGCAGGCCTTCATGCGCCGCATGCTCTACTCCGTCCTGCACGAGACGCTGCGCAGCGCCGGGGTCGAACCCGCCGAACAGCGCCTGGAGGACCGTGGCGACTCGGTGATGGCCCTGATCAGCGCCACCGTCCCCAAGGCCCGGCTGCTGCACGCGCTGATCAACGAGACCCCCACCCTGCTGCACGCCAACAACCGCCTCGCGGCCGCCGGCGCCCGGGTACGGCTGCGGATCGTGCTCGCCTCCGGCGAGGTCGCCGTCCAGGAACTCGGCGGGGCCCTCGGCGGCGCCGTCGGCTGGGACCTCAACCAGGCCTTCCGGCTGCTCGACTCGACCCCGCTCCGGGAGGCCCTCCGGCACCGCGAGGGGCCCTGCGCCCTCGCCGTGTCCGACGCGCTCTACCAGGGCATCGTCCGGCACGGCCACGGCGGCCTGGCGCCGGAGGCGTTCCACCCGGTCACCGTCCAGGGCAAGGAGGGCGACTTCCCGGCCTGGCTGCACGGCGCACCCGCCCCCGACGCCCCGGAACCCGCCCCGGCGAGCGCCCCGACCATCACCCGGGCCCTGGCAGCGGCCCCGCCCCCGGCACCGGCACCGGCGGCCGCCCAGGGCGCCGCCACCTTCCAGTTCCTCGGCGGCACCCCCACCTTCGGCGGCAACCTGATCGGCGGCGACCAGCACGTCGTCTCCGGCGGCCAGGTCCACGGCGACGTCAACACCGGCAACACCGTCGGCGGCGACCGATGACCACCACCGCCGAGCCGGAGGCCACGGCACAGACGCCGGCTGCACCTCAGCAACCCGGCGCCGACCAGAAGCCGAACGAGGCAGTGGAGGAAGCCACCGAGCCGCAGGAAGCCCCGCCCGAGCATCCCCAGAACGCCTGGGAGGCCGCTCAGGAACTGCTGGAGCACGTTCCTGAGTCATTCGCCAGCCAGGGCTACCTCTTCGCCGGCGGCAGCCCTCGCTTCGGCCGCGACCTGGTCGGCGGCGACCAGCACACAGTCTCCGGCGGCGAAGTTCACGGCGACGTCGTCACCGGCCACAAGACCACGATTTACCAGATCGACTACCAGCTGGGTTCGGCCTTCGGCACTCCCCTGCACAGTTCCGGTGAGATCCCCGCTATCGAACTCACCGCTCTGGCGAAGGTCTTCCAGGACGGACCGGTCTTCGACCAGGCCCTCGACGTCCTGCGAGAGCACCGGGTGCTGATTCTCACCGGGCACGCCGACAGCGGCCGCCGATCGGCTGGACTGATGCTGCTGTACCGGCTGGGTGCCCGCCGAATCCGCAACCTCGATCCCGATATCTCGCCCGCCGCGATGCTCACCGGGGTCGAACGAGCCGACGGCTACCTGCTCGCGGACTACATGACCTCTCGTGCCCGCCCTCTCCGCCGGCCCGACCTAGACCGGCTCCGTGAATCGCTCGGCAAACAGGACGGCTACCTGGTCATCACTGCCGTTCGCTCCAGCACCTTTCGCGACCTACCAGTCGTCGACTGGCAGCCACCCCCGCCACGCGACGTACTCACCGCTCATCTGAACGTGCTGCTCTCCGAGCAATCGGCCGCGCACGTGGACAGACTGCTCGCCCTGGACCCGGTCGAGGGTTTCCTCGCCAGAACCCGACCGATTCGGGAGCTGGCCGAGTTCGCTGTTCCGCTGTCCGGGTGCTCGCCCCAAGAGGCCGAGCACCCGGCTCTCACGGATTTCGGCCGAGGGGTCGTCCAGGAGCAGGTAGGGCGCTGGTTCGGCGACGCTGAGATTCCCCTTCGGGAGAAGGCCTTCCTGCTGTCACTCGCCGTCTTCGATCATGCTCCGTACGCCCTCACCGCAGAGCTCTCCGACCAGCTCTTCCGACGATTGGAAACGATCGCCACCCCCTACCAGAAGGAGGGAATTCCTCCCTTCGGGAACTCGATCGAGGGCCGCCTGGCTCTGGCCCGGGCCGAATTGACCGAGGAGAACGAGCAAACCCCCTGGGGCCCGGTTCCGCAACGCATGGCGTCCTTCAGCGATCCCCGCACGTCTCACACCCTGCTTCGCGAGACATGGACCAGCCACCCCTCCGCCCGACCTGCAATCCTGGCCTGGCTCCACGCCCTGGCCACCGACGCCCGTGCCCTGGTCCGCACCCGGGTGGCATCCACGGTGGCTCTGCTCGCATCCGTCGACCTGACGTCAGCGATGAGCCGGCTACTCGGTCCCTGGTCCGAGTCGAAGGACTTCCGGCTCTGCCTCCAAGCAGCCAACAGCCTCGTTCTCGCCTACTACGCCGGCACGGCTGCCGTCCCCCGCATCCTGCGGGACTGGTGCGAGGACGACAACGACCGCCGCCGCTGGACCGCCATCCGCGGTTACGCCCTGCTCGGTCACCTGCTGCCAGGCCAAGCCCTGGAAGCCATCGCCATGGCTGCCGGGCGACTCACTGAGGACGAGTTCGACGGTCCCCTCGGCGCGGTCGGTCCCGGCGACGACACCGGCGACGACGAGCATCCCGACCGCTACCAGGCACTTGGCCTGGTGGAGGCCGCCGAGCTCCTGCTCCTGTCCGCCGAAGGCCCGCAGGTGCTGGGCGCCATGGTCAGGTGGGTCTCCGAATCCGCCCAATTGCGGCATCTCGCCCTGACCACCTTTCTCGCCGCGGCCCAACGCACCGAGGACACTGCCGTCGCCACCAGCCGGCCTCTGATGCTGGCCTGGTACACCCAGAGCCCGCGTCCCGATCCCAACGGCCCGATCACGATCACCGCCCTACCGGCACCGGAACAACCGCCGTGTGTCCGCGCCCTGCTGGTCGCGATGTGGCGCAGCGCTCTCGCGGACCGTGGCTACGGGAACTCGGCCTTGAGCGTCATGCGCGACTGGCTGCTCGTCTCCGTCGAACAACCGGAGACCGAAGCCGAACTCACCGAGCTCTTCGCCGATCTGGCCGTCACCGCCAGAGATCGAGAACGGCTTGATCACCTCATTCGCACCGTTCACGACAGTCGGCGACCGTCGCCCACGTCCAGCGACTGACGACCCGTCCGCCGCAAACCGATCCGTCCCGATCCTGGAGCACCCGCGCATGTCGGCACGACACCGCCCCGACCTCCCCACCGGAGACCTGACCGACCCGGTCCTGACGGTCCACCCGCTGGGCCGCGCGCTCGGCCTGCCCAAGCGCCCGGCCGCCCGGGCCGACTCCGCCCTCGTCCTGACCACCCCCTCCGGGGAGCACCAGGTCTACCTTCCCCCGCACCGCCCGGGGTTCAGCGACCTGGTGGGCCGCAACTACCAGGCCGCGTACGAGGTCGACCTCGGCCTGCACCACCTGCGGGCCGAGGAGCGGCTGCCCGGCCGGGACGACGTCGGGGCCTTCGAGGCCGTGGTGGAGATCGACTGGCAGGTGTCGGCCGCGGAGCTGGTCGTGGCGAGCCGGATCCGCGACGTCCCCGCGCTGCTGGTCCCGCGGATCCGGCAGCGGATGCGGGCGGTCACCCGCCACCTCTCCACCGACCGGAGCGGCGAGGCCGAGTCCGCCGTCCAGGAGGAGCTGGACGGCTTCCCGGTCGCCGAGGCCGAGGGCCTGCGGGTGCGCTGCACCGTCCAGTTGGACATCGACCAGGCCGCCCGCGAGCAGAAGGAGCGGCTGCGCGGCTACCACTTCGACACCCAGGCCCACCCGCATGCCCTCCGGCAGGTCCAGGAGTCCAACGAGATCCTCGCCGCGAAGGCGACGTTCTACCAGTACCACCTGGAGCAGGGCGGGGTGACCGCCTGGGCCCTCCAGGTGGCCGCTCACCCCGAGGACCTGAAAGCGGCCCTCACGTACTTGAAGGACGAGCAGCAGGAGCTGGTCCAGGGCCAGCTCCAGGTGATCCAGCGGCTGCTCGACCAGAACGGCCTGGAGGAGTTCGAGCTGGAGGGCCCGCGCCAGGAGGCGAAGGCCGCGCTCGAAGCGATCCTGCGCCACCGGCCCGCGGGCCCGGGCACGCCCCGGCTCGACAAGGGCCCGAACCCGCCGTTGCCGCAGTGAACCCGAGGAGTCCCGCCGTGTCCGCCCCCGCCGGTACCGCCCCGGTGCCCCCGCCGCCGGGTACCGCCCTGCTCGCCGAGCTGCGCACCGAGATCGCCCGCGCGGACAGCAAGGCGGCCGTCCTGGTGGCCGCCCTCGGCGTGATCGTCGGAGTCCTCGGCGGCCTGCTCACCAGCACCGGCTGGGCGCCGCAGCAGCTCTCCGGCGCGGCGAAGGCGTTGCTGGCCCTCGGCGGCCTGGGCATCGCCGTCTCCCTGGTCTCGCTGCTGCTCGCGGTGCTGCCCCGCTTCCGACGCAGCACCTGGCGCCCGGGCCGCCCGCTCGGCTACTTCGGGGACATCCGGCTGGCCGCCGAACGGGGGCTGCTCACCGATGCCCTGGCCGACACCGAGCGGCTGGCCGCGGAGGCCGTCCGGGCCGCGCTCACGGAGAACAGCCTGATCGCCGCGCGGAAGCACTCCTGGGTCCGGGTCGGCATCCTCGCCTTCGGTGCCGGCCTGTTCCCGCTGGTCACCGCCCTGTTCCTGGGCTGACCGGCCTGCCCCGCCCAGAACCGCTCAGAACCGCTCAGAACCGCTCAGAACCGCGAAGCACCGTCCTGCCCAACCCGTCACCGTACGGACGCCGCCGTGCGCGCGTCCCGTCCCCGAGGACCCCGCCATGACCGAACCGACCTACCCGGACGCCACACCGCCGCCGTACCCGACGGCCGCCCCGCCGCAGTACCCGACCGTCCCGCCGCAGTACCCCACGGCCGCCCCGCAGTACCCGACGGCGCAGCCGCCCGCGTACCCGACCGCCGCTCCCCCGCCGCCGCCCCCGTACCCCGCGCCGGCCTCGCAGCCCCCCGCCCCGCCGCAGTACGCTCCCCCGCCCCAGCCCCAGCAGCAGCCCCAGCACCCCCAGCACCCCCCGCGCATCCCCGCCCAGGGCTTCGCCCCGCCGCCCGCCCCGCCCCGGCCGCCGGTCCTCGACCCCACCGTCGACATCGACCCGCACACCGGCCGGGTCCACCTGGCCGCCCGCCAGCGCGGCGCCGACGCCACCGCGGTCGGCCAACTGCTGCTCCAGCTGCCGCACTTCCTGTGCAGCCTGCTGGTCGTCACGCTGGTCTCGCTGTTCCTCCCCGAGCCGCTCAACCTGGTGCTGATCGGCCTCTGGATCGCCTCCGGCGCGCTGGTGTTCCACCGCCCGACCGAGAAGGTGCTCGCCCGCTACCTGTTCCGGATGCGTCCGGCGCTGCACTCCGAGCTGACCAGGCTGGAGCCGATCTGGCACCAGGTGACCGCCAAGGCGGGGGTGAACCCGGAGACGTACGACCTGTGGATCGAGGACCACAAGGCCGTCAACGCCACCGCGGCCGCCGGCCACATCGTCGGGGTCACCCGGTACGCGCTGGAGACCCTCCCCGACGCCCAGCTGGCCGCCGTGCTCGCCCACGAGCTCGGCCACCACCGCGGCGGCCACGCCTGGGCGACCCTGCTCGGCTACTGGTACTCGATGCCGGCCCGGATCGCCTGGGCGGTCTTCCGGATCGCGGCGGTCGTGGCGTTCCGGATCGCCTCGGTGTTCTCGCTGCTCGGCGCCCTGGTGGTCGGGCTGGTCTCGGTGGTCCTGGTGGTGGCCGTGGCGCTCTCCTTCCCGCCGCTGCTGCTGGTCCTGGTCACGCCGTACCTGCTGGCCGCGGTCGGCCGCCGCTCCGAGCTGAGGGCGGACGTCCAGGCCGCCGAACTCGGTTTCGCCGACGCCATGATCGAGGTCTTCCACGGCTTCCTGCGGGACGAGGAGGAGGCCCTGGCGGCCGCCGCGCGGGAGAACGGGGGCCGGGCCGTCCGCCCGGGCCTGGGCCAACGGCTGCTGTCCAGCCACCCGGACACCCACACCCGGATCCGCCGGCTGGAGGACTGGCGCGCGGCCGCGGCCACCCCGGCCCGGTAGCGCCCGGAACACCCGCCGAGAACACCGGCCGGAAGCACCGGCCGGGAGCGCGGGCCGGAAACGCCGCAGGGCGGCCACCCCGTGAGGGGTGACCGCCCTGCGATCAGTGACGCTCGACTCAGCCGGTGTACGGGCCGTAGTCGTAGTCGTCCAGCGGAACCGCCTGGCCGGAGCCGGCGCCGAAGGGCGACAGGTCGTAGTCGTCGTAGCCGACGGCCGAGTACATGGCGGCCTTGGCCTCCTCGGTCGGCTCGACCCGGATGTTGCGGTAGCGGGGCAGACCCGTACCGGCCGGGATGAGCTTACCGAGGATGACGTTCTCCTTGAGGCCCAGCAGCGGGTCCGACTTGGCGTGGATCGCCGCGTCGGTGAGGACCCGGGTCGTCTCCTGGAAGGAGGCGGCCGACAGCCAGGACTCGGTGGCCAGCGAGGCCTTGGTGATACCCATCAGCTGCGGACGGCCGGAGGCGGGGTGACCGCCCTCGGAGACCACGCGACGGTTCTCGGTCTCGAAGCGGCCGCGCTCGACGAGCTCGCCCGGGAGCAGCTCGGCGTCGCCCGACTCGATGATCGTCACGCGGCGGAGCATCTGCCGGATGATGATCTCGATGTGCTTGTCGTGGATCGACACGCCCTGCGAGTTGTAGACCTTCTGGACTTCGGCGACCAGGTGGATCTGGACGGCGCGCTGGCCCATGATGCGCAGGACGTCGTGCGGGTTGGTGGCACCCATGGTCAGCTTCTGGCCGACCTCGACCGCCTCGCCCTCGCTGACCAGCAGCTTGACACGCTTCGAGACCGGGTAGGCGATCTCGTCGGTGCCGTCGTCCGGCGTGATGACGATCTTGCGGGTCTTCTCGGTGTCCTCGATCCGCGCGCGGCCGGTGGCCTCGGAGATCGGGGCCACACCCTTGGGGGTGCGGGCCTCGAAGAGCTCGACGACACGCGGCAGACCCTGGGTGATGTCGTCACCGGCCACACCACCGGTGTGGAAGGTACGCATGGTCAGCTGGGTGCCGGGCTCACCGATGGACTGGGCGGCGATGATGCCGACCGCCTCACCGATGTCGACCAGCTTGCCGGTGGCCAGCGAACGGCCGTAGCAGAAGGCACAGGTGCCGACGGCCGACTCACAGGTGAGGATCGAGCGGACCTTGACCTCGGACACGCCGTGGCGGATCAGCTCGTCCATCAGCACGTCACCGAGGTCGGTGTTGGCGGTGGCGAGCAGCTTGCCGTCGACGGTGATGTCCTCGGCGAGCATGCGGGCGTACACGCTGGTCTCGACGTCGTCGGCCTTGCGCAGCACGCCGTCGGCGCCCACGGAGCCGATCGACAGCTTGAGGCCGCGCTCGGTGCCGCAGTCCTCCTCGCGAATGATGACGTCCTGGGAGACGTCGACCAGACGACGGGTGAGGTAGCCGGAGTCGGCGGTACGGAGGGCGGTGTCCGCCAGACCCTTACGGGCACCGTGGGTGGAGATGAAGTACTCCAGCACGGTGAGACCCTCACGGAACGACGCCTTGATGGGTCGCGGGATGGTCTCGTTCTTGGCGTTGGACACCAGACCACGCATACCGGCGATCTGGCGCATCTGCATCATGTTTCCACGAGCACCCGAGTCGACCATCATGAAGATGGGGTTCGTCTTCGGGAAGTTCTCGTTCATGGCCTCGGCGACCTCGTTGGTCGCCTGGGTCCAGATGCCGATGAGCTCCTGCTTGCGCTCGTCGTTGGTGATCAGGCCGCGCTCGTACTGACGCTGGACCTTCTCCGCCTTCGCCTCGTAGCCCTCGAGGATCTGGGGCTTGTTCGGCGGGACGACGACGTCGGAGATCGAGACGGTGACGCCCGAGCGGGTCGACCAGTGGAAACCGGACGCCTTGAGGTTGTCCAGGGTCGCCGCGACGACGACCTTGGGGTAGCGCTCCGCCAGGTCGTTGACGATCGCGGAGAGCTGCTTCTTGCCCACCTCGTAGTCGACGAACGGGTAGTCCTCGGGCAGCAGCTCGTTGAAGAGCGCGCGGCCCAGGGTGGTGCTGAGGCGGAAGGGCTCGCCGTCGAACCAGGTCGACTGGCCCTCCTCGTCCACCGGCGGGGTCCAGCCACGGGGCGGGACGGTGCCGGCGGCCAGGCGCAGCTCGATCGGGGCCTGGACGTCCAGCTCGCGGGCGTCGAAGGCCATGATCGCCTCGGCGGTCGACGAGAAGGTGCGGCCGGCGCCCTTCACGTTGTCGCGGTCCGAGGTCAGGAAGAACAGGCCGAGCACCATGTCCTGGGTCGGCATGGTGACGGGGCGACCGTCGGCCGGCTTGAGGATGTTGTTCGAGGACAGCATCAGGATGCGGGCCTCGGCCTGCGCCTCCGCGGAGAGCGGCAGGTGGACGGCCATCTGGTCACCGTCGAAGTCCGCGTTGAACGCGGTGCAGACGAGCGGGTGGATCTGGATGGCCTTGCCCTCGACCAGCTGCGGCTCGAAGGCCTGGATGCCGAGGCGGTGCAGGGTGGGCGCACGGTTCAGCAGGACGGGGTGCTCGGCGATGACCTCTTCGAGCACGTCCCACACGACCGGGCGGGCGCGCTCGACCATGCGCTTGGCCGACTTGATGTTCTGCGCGTGGTTCAGGTCGACCAGGCGCTTCATCACGAACGGCTTGAAGAGCTCCAGCGCCATGGCCTTCGGCAGACCGCACTGGTGCAGCTTGAGCTGCGGGCCGACGACGATGACCGAACGGGCCGAGTAGTCGACTCGCTTGCCGAGCAGGTTCTGACGGAAACGACCCTGCTTGCCCTTGAGCATGTCGCTCAGGGACTTGAGCGGGCGGTTGCCCGGGCCGGTGACCGGACGGCCGCGGCGGCCGTTGTCGAACAGCGCGTCGACGGCCTCCTGGAGCATGCGCTTCTCGTTGTTCACGATGATCTCGGGGGCACCGAGGTCGAGCAGGCGCTTCAGGCGGTTGTTGCGGTTGATCACGCGGCGGTACAGGTCGTTCAGGTCGGAGGTCGCGAAGCGGCCACCGTCCAGCTGCACCATCGGACGCAGGTCCGGCGGGATGACCGGGACGCAGTCCAGCACCATGCCGTTGGGCTTGTTGCTGGTCTGCAGGAACGCGGAGACGACCTTGAGGCGCTTGAGCGCACGGGTCTTCTTCTGGCCCTTGCCGGTGCGGATGATCTCGCGGAGGCGCTCGGCCTCCTCCGCCAGGTCGAAGGTCTCCAGGCGGTCCTTGAGGGCCGCGGCGCCCATCGAGCCGGAGAAGTAGGTGCCGAAGCGGTCGCGCAGCTCGCGGTAGAGCAGCTCGTCGCCCTCCAGGTCCTGGACCTTGAGGTTCTTGAAGCGGGCCCACACCTCGTCGAGGCGGTCGAGCTCGCGCTGCGCGCGGTCGCGCAGCTGCTTCATCTCGCGCTCGGCGCCCTCGCGCACCTTGCGGCGCACGTCGGCCTTGGCGCCCTCGGCCTCCAGCTCGGCGAGGTCGGACTCGGCCTTCTTGGCGCGGCCTTCGAGGTCGGAGTCGCGGCGGTTCTCGATCTGCTGGCGCTCGACCGAGACGTGCGCCTCCAGGGACGGCAGGTCGCGCTGGCGGCGCTCGTCGTCGACCCAGGTGATCATGTAGGCGGCGAAGTAGATGACCTTCTCGAGGTCCTTCGGCGCCAGGTCGAGCAGGTAGCCGAGGCGGGACGGCACGCCCTTGAAGTACCAGATGTGGGTGACCGGGGCGGCCAGCTCGATGTGGCCCATCCGCTCGCGGCGCACCTTGGCGCGGGTCACCTCGACGCCGCAGCGCTCACAGATGATGCCCTTGAAGCGGACGCGCTTGTACTTACCGCAGTAGCACTCCCAGTCCCGGGTCGGGCCGAAGATCTTCTCGCAGAAGAGGCCGTCCTTTTCGGGCTTCAGGGTGCGGTAGTTGATGGTCTCCGGCTTCTTGACCTCGCCGTGCGACCACTGGCGGATGTCGTCGGCGGTGGCCAGGCCGATGCGGAGCTCGTCGAAGAAGTTGACGTCAAGCACTGGTCGTCAAGCCCTCTTTCGTGATTCGAGAGTTTGTCTGTGGTCTGAGGGGGGCCTGGGGGCGGGCCGGCTGCGCGCTCTGCTTGATTCAGAAGCGCGAGCCGGCCCGACCTCCGTCAGACCTCTTCGACGCTGCTCGGCTCGCGCCGGGACAGGTCGATGCCGAGCTCTTCGGCGGCGCGGAAGACGTCCTCGTCGGAGTCCCGCATCTCGATGGACTGGCCGTCCGAGGACAGCACCTCCACGTTGAGGCAGAGCGACTGCATTTCCTTGATGAGAACCTTGAAGGACTCGGGAATGCCGGGCTCGGGGATGTTCTCGCCCTTGACGATGGCCTCGTAGACCTTCACGCGGCCGAGCACGTCGTCGGACTTGATGGTGAGCAGCTCCTGCAGGGCGTACGCGGCGCCGTACGCCTCGAGGGCCCACACCTCCATCTCACCGAAGCGCTGACCACCGAACTGCGCCTTACCACCGAGCGGCTGCTGGGTGATCATCGAGTACGGACCGGTCGAACGGGCGTGCAGCTTGTCGTCGACCAGGTGGTGCAGCTTGAGGATGTACATGTAGCCGACCGAGACCGGCATCGGGAACGGCTCGCCGGAGCGGCCGTCGAACAGGCGGGCCTTGCCGGTGGAGTTCACCAGGCGCTCACCGTCACGGGTGAGGGTGGTGTTGTCCAGCAGGCCGGTGATCTCGTCCTCGCGGGCACCGTCGAAGACCGGGGTGGCGAGGTTGGTGCCACCGCTGACCTGGTCGGCGCCGATCGCCTGGAGGCGCTGGGCCCACTCGTCGGCGAGGCCGGAGACGTCCCAGCCCTGCTTGGCGAGCCACCCGAGGTGGATCTCCAGGACCTGTCCCGGGTTCATTCGGGACGGGACACCCAGCGGGTTGAGGATGATGTCGACCGGGGTGCCGTCCTCGAGGAAGGGCATGTCCTCGACCGGAAGGATCTTGGAGATGACACCCTTGTTGCCGTGACGGCCGGCGAGCTTGTCACCGTTGGTGATCTTGCGCTTCTGGGCCACGTAGACGCGGACCAGCTGGTTGACGCCCGGGGGCAGCTCGTCGCCCTCTTCGCGGTCGAAGACGCGGACGCCGATGACCTTGCCGGACTCACCGTGCGGGACCTTGAGCGAGGTGTCGCGGACCTCACGGGCCTTCTCGCCGAAGATCGCGCGGAGCAGGCGCTCCTCGGGGGTCAGCTCGGTCTCACCCTTCGGGGTGACCTTGCCGACGAGGATGTCACCGGTGACGACGTCGGCGCCGATCCGGATGATCCCGCGCTCGTCCAGGTCCGCGAGGACCTCCTCGGAGACGTTCGGGATGTCCCGGGTGATCTCCTCGGGGCCGAGCTTGGTGTCACGGGCGTCGACCTCGTGCTCCTCGATGTGGATCGAGGAGAGGACGTCGTCCTGCACGAGGCGCTGCGACAGGATGATCGCGTCCTCGTAGTTGTGACCCTCCCACGACATGAACGCCACGAGCAGGTTCTTGCCGAGGGCCATCTCGCCCTCGTCGGTGCACGGGCCGTCGGCCAGCACCTGGTTGACCTCGACCCGGGCGCCCTCGTCCACGAGCACCTTCTGGTTGAAGGCGGTGCCCTGGTTGGAGCGGGTGAACTTGGCGGCGCGGTACGTGGTGTACGTGCCGTCGTCGTTCGCCACGGTGACGTAGTCGGCCGAGACCTCCTGCACCACGCCGGACTTCTCGGCGGTGATGACGTCGGCGGCGTCGACGGCGCAGCGGTACTCCATGCCGGTGCCGACCAGCGGGGCCTCGCTCTTCAGCAGCGGCACCGCCTGGCGCATCATGTTCGAGCCCATGAGCGCGCGGTTGGCGTCGTCGTGCTCGAGGAACGGGATCATGGCGGTCGCGACCGACACCATCTGGCGCGGCGAGACGTCCATGTAGTCGATCTCGGAGCCCGGGATGTAGTCGATCTCGCCGCCGCGGCGACGGACCAGGACACGGGGCTCGGCGAAGTGCAGGTCCGCGGTCAGCGGGGCGTTCGCCTGGGCGATGACGTAGCGGTCCTCCTCGTCGGCGGTGAGGTAGTCCACCTTCTCGGTGACGACACCGTCGACGACCTTGCGGTACGGGGTCTCGATGAAGCCGAAGGCGTTGACCCGGCCGTACGAGGCCAGCGACCCGATCAGACCGATGTTCGGGCCTTCCGGGGTCTCGATCGGACACATGCGGCCGTAGTGCGAGGGGTGCACGTCACGGACCTCGAAGCCGGCGCGCTCACGGGAGAGACCACCGGGACCGAGGGCGGACAGACGACGCTTGTGGGTCAGGCCCGACAGCGGGTTCGTCTGGTCCATGAACTGCGACAGCTGGCTGGTGCCGAAGAACTCCTTGATGGAGGCGACGACCGGCCGGATGTTGATCAGGGTCTGCGGCGTGATCGCCTCGACGTCCTGGGTGGTCATGCGCTCGCGCACGACGCGCTCCATACGGGCGAGACCCGTACGGACCTGGTTCTGGATGAGCTCGCCGACGTTGCGCAGGCGGCGGTTGCCGAAGTGGTCGATGTCGTCGACCTCGACCACGATGTCGCGGCCGGTCTCGTCACGCCACTCGGTCTCGCCCGCGTGCAGCTTCACCAGGTACTTGATCGCACCGATGATGTCGGGCTCGGTGAGCACACCGGAGTCCAGCGACTCGGCGTTGCCCAGCTTCCGGTTCAGCTTGTACCGGCCGACCTTGGCCAGGTCGTAGCGCTTCGGGTTGAAGTACAGGTTCTCCAGAAGCGTCTGCGCGGCCTCGCGCGTCGGCGGCTCGCCCGGACGCAGCTTGCGGTAGATGTCCAGCAGCGCGTCGTCCTGGCCCTGGGTGTGGTCCTTCTCCAGGGTGTTGCGCATCGACTCGTACTCGCCGAACTCCTCGAGAATCATCTCGTTGGTCCAGCCGAGAGCCTTGAGCAGCACGGTGACGGACTGCTTGCGCTTGCGGTCGATGCGGACGCCGACCATGTCGCGCTTGTCGATCTCCATCTCGAGCCAGGCACCACGCGAGGGGATGACCTTGCAGGAGTAGATGTCCTTGTCGGACACCTTGTCCAGGGTGGAGTCGAAGTACACGCCCGGGGAGCGGACGAGCTGCGACACGACGACACGCTCGGTGCCGTTGATCACGAACGTGCCCTTGTGGGTCATGAGCGGGAAATCGCCCATGAAGACCGTCTGAGACTTGATCTCACCGGTCTCGTTGTTGGTGAACTCGGCCGTGACGAAGAGCGGGGCCGCGTACGTGAAGTCGCGGTCCTTGCACTCGTCAATGGAGTTCTTCGGCGGCTCGAAACGGTGGTCGCGGAAGGTCAGGGACATCGACCCGCTGAAGTCCTCGATCGGCGAGATCTCCTCGAAGATCTCCTCCAGACCGGACTTGGTGGGGACGTCCTGACCAGACTCCAACGCCTGCTCGACCCGGGACTTCCAGGCCGCGTTGCCGAGCAGCCAGTCAAAGCTCTCGGTCTGCAGGGCCAGGAGGTTCGGGACCTCGAGGGGCTCCTTGATCTTCGCGAACGAGACGCGGAGCGGGGCGGTGGATGCGGCGGAATTGTTCGAGGCGTTGCGCGGCGCGGCCAAGAGGGGGGTCCTTCCGAGGGCTCGGAGCTCACTACGCGCGTACCAGCCGGGCCTGCTTGAGCCTGGATTCCGTCTCCCTCGCAGCTGGCCTCCGCCGGGGTCGAAACCCCAGGTCAGAGCCGCTTTGCGGAGGCGGTGCCAGACCCCTTCAGGGCAACGCAAACTCCGGGCGACGAGTCACGGAGCAGCTAACAGGCAGCGCAAAGGGACAGTGTAGCCAAAGGCCACACTGCTGTCCAGCTCTGATTCGGAAACCGAATCGGAGACTCCTCCCGGTAGCCGGGGGCGCGGGCGCCCACCGGGTACTGCTCTAACTCACGTGGAGTCATTTCCCGCCCGAGCCGCTGGTTATGCATCCAGCGGCGAACCAACCGGGCGGACTCGCGCCTTGAGAATCGCGCGCCTCGCCAGGTTCGTCAAGGGCCCGCCGGCGGGGCGGGCCTCGACCCGTTCATCGGTCCGAACCCCTCCGGCGTTACAGAAGCCGTGGTCGGGGCCACCGTCGATGACGGTGATCACCATACTCCTCGTCGCCGACAGTACCGAGTGCGCGATCGGCCACACCGGTGGTCGGCCGGCCGCGGGCGGCGGGGAGGGCGGGCGGGCCCGGAAACACAAAAGGCCGGGCCGACCACCCGCAAGGGTGATCGGCCCGGCCTCAGGCCCCCTCAGAGGGGGCGAGAAGTCACTTGACGGTGACCTTGGCGCCGGCACCCTCGAGGGCGGCCTTGGCCTTCTCGGCAACGTCCTTGGCAACCTTCTCCAGGACCTTGGCACCAGCGGTGTCAACGAGGTCCTTGGCCTCCTTCAGGCCGAGGGAGGTCAGGGTGCGCACCTCCTTGATGACCTGGATCTTCTTGTCACCGGCGCCGTCGAGGATGACGTCGAACTCGTCCTGCTCCTCAACGGCCTCGGCCACGGCACCCGGGCCGGCGATGCCGGCAACGGCGACCGGAGCGGCGGCGGTGACGTCGAACTTGTCCTCGAAGGCCTTCACGAAGGCGGCGAGCTCGATGAGGGTGAGCTCCTCGAACTGCGCGAGCAGCTCGTCCTGGGACAGCTTCGCCATGATGGCGTCCTTCCACTAAATCGGCAGGTGGTGCCGGATGTACGGGTTGGGCGGGCACGGGCCCGCAGCGAGGCGTGAGCCTGCCGATTACTCGGCGGCGGCGTCCTCGGCGGCGGGAGCCGGCGTACCGGCACCGCCCTGCTCGACCTTGTCGCGCAGCGCGTCCACAGTGCGGACGAGCTTCGACGGCAGGGCCTGGAAGAGCGCGGCAGCCTGGGACTGCTTGGCCTTCAGGGCACCCGCCAGCTTGGCGAGCAGCACCTCGCGGGACTCGAGGTCCGCGAGCTTCTTGATCTCATCGGCGGACAGCGCCTTACCGTCAAGGACACCGCCCTTGATGATGAGAGCGGGGTTCTCCTTGGCGAAGTCACGCAGAGCCTTCGCCGACTCCACCGGGTCACCGGTGACGAAGGCAACAGCCGTCGGACCGTTGAACAGGTCGTCGAGCTCGGAGATCCCGGCCTCATTGGCCGCGATCTTGGTCAGCGTGTTCTTCACCACGGCGTACTCGGCGTTGTCGCCGAGCGAGCGACGCAGGGTCTTGACCTGCTTCACCGAGAGACCGCGGTACTCGGTCAGCAGCGCCGCGGAGGAGCCACGGAACTTGTCCGTGATCTCGGCGACGGCGGCAGCCTTGTCGGGCCTGGCCATAGGCTTACGCCTCCTTCCGTGATGTCGAAGTCCGGCCGACCGCGAAAGTCGACCATTCACACCTCGAACCGGCCGGACGGAAGGAAAGCCCTTGCAGAAAATGCAATGAGCCCCGGTGCGCAGGCGCACGGGGCTCGTAGCGACCTCGACGGGCACCAGCGCGAACGCGGGACCCGGAAGTCGAAGCTCCAGACACACCTGCGCGGG
Organism: Kitasatospora sp. NPDC059827; assembly: GCF_042731675.1. Lineage (NCBI taxonomy): Bacteria > Bacillati > Actinomycetota > Actinomycetes > Kitasatosporales > Streptomycetaceae > Kitasatospora > Kitasatospora sp. NPDC059827. Next base: position 44,647 of record NZ_JBHWIV010000015.1, read on the forward strand.
CTGCCTGCGACGAAGCGCAGATCCTTCGGCCACCGACTCCCTGACGGGGGCGGCGACAACCAGCGGTCTTTGGCTTCGGCAACAGTAACCGGACTCGTCCGGACGAAGCAAATCGCCCTCGGACGGGTGAACCGGAACGGGCCCCGGCGGGCTCAGCGGGCCAGCGGGGAGACCGTCCGGACGCCGGTGTCCACGGTGTCCGTCTCGGCCGGGGCCTGGGCCGAGAGCAGCGCGCCGGCCGGGTCGGAGTAGATCACCGAGTCGTCCGCCCGGCCGCTGTCCCCGTTCCCGGTGCGCTGCAGCCGGACCAACTGGTCCTTGTCGTTCAGCCAGAGGTCCAGGGTGAGCTCGAGCGAGCCGCCGGGGGCCAGTGCGGCCCGCAGGCCGTCCCGGCGGGCCTGCGGCAGCTGGGTCTGGGCCGCCGCGTACTTCTCGGCGGTGGTGGTCACCCGGTAGTGCTCGACGGTGGAGTCCTCGAACTTCTCCTCGCCGACGAAGGCCGGCTCCACCCCGTCGGCGTTGGCCGCGGCCAGCGCCTCGACCGGGTTCAGCAGGTCCAGCAGCCCCGCGTACGGGACCGCCTTGTGCCCGTCCGGGTCGGGCGGGACGGAGAAGCGCTCCCAGTGCCTGCCGCCGTTCCTGGCCGCGGTGGCGGCGTCGCCGCCCTGGTAGCCGACGGTGTCCACGACGATCAGCTGCTCGGCGTCACCCGGGGTGGAGCGCTTGAGCTGGGCCGCCGTCTTGGGCGCCCAGAACAGCGAGCCGGAGCCCGCGTCCGCGCCCAGCCGGTAACTGACCTTGGCCCGGCGGGCGGTCTGCATGGCCAGCTGGGCGGAGAGCAGCACGCCGTGCGGGGAGCGGTCGGTCGGCTTGGCCGGCCCGGTCGGGGTGGCGGCGGTCGCGGAGGCGGTGCTCGCGCTGGCGCCGGCCGAGGGCGGGGCGGGCGCGTCCCCGCCGCCGCAGCCGGTCAGGCCGCCCGCGAGCACGGCGACGACGGCCACCGCCGCCAGTCGCTGCCGTCGCGCCATCGTCCGTTCCTCTCTCACCGGGCCCACCTTGCCACCCGGACCGGGTCCGGCCGGTGGCAGCCCCCGCCCGGTCCACCTGATCGGCCGGGTCGGGGGCCGGCGTCAGCTGCCGGCGGGAGTGCCGCCGGCCTTCGCCAGGTCGGCGAGGGTGATGAAGTCCCCCGGGGTGGCGGCGATGACCGGCGTGCCGTAGTCCGAGTAGGTCACGGCGATGTTCACCGGTCCGTTCTTGGTGTCGGCCCGCTCGGTCCGCTTGACCACCAGCTGGTCGGCGTCGACCCAGACGTCGACCTGCTCACTGGCGACACCGGCCTTGTCCAGGTTCTGCTTGAGCCGGTCGGCCTGCTCCTGGGTCACGCCCCGGCCGGTCGCCTTGATCAGGTCGGCGGCGGCGAGCTCCCCGGAGTAGTGGGTGGCGGCCTTGCCGTTCACCGTCTCCTGGCCGACCTCGGTGACCTTGCCGGTGGCGATCAGCGTCCGGACGCCCTGGACCGGGTCCGCGCTCTGGAGCTGGTCGGTCGAGCCCCCGGAGAGCTTGGACATCTCCTCCTTGCTGTAGCGCAGCCAGCGCGGGCCGCCGCTCTGGACCATCTGGCCGCCCAGGCCCATGTACATCGCGTCCGCGGTGTACAGGTAGTGCACCTTCGGCCCGCCGGTGATCGGCTCCAGGGCCTTGGCCATCGGGGAGCCGGTGAGGTCCATGGTCAGGTCGGCCTCCAGGCCGTCGGACCAGCCCAGCGCCCCCTGCCCCTTCATGGTGACCTGGCCGACCGAGATCTCCTCGGTGACCTTGGCCGACTTGGCCGCGCCGGTCTTCTTGGTGACCTGCTCCAGGAAGACCGCCGGGCTCACCTTGACCGGCGGGGCGGCCTGGGTGGCGGCGGTCGTCGCGGCGGCGGCCGTGGTCGGGGCGGCCGGGGCGGCGTTCCCGCCGTCGGAGCCGTTGTCGTTGCAGGCGGTCGCGGTCAGCGCCAGAGCGGCGAGGACGACGGCGACGGCGGCCTTCCGGGTTCCAGCCATGGTGTTCCCCCCTCGAGAACCCCCGGGCGCGCGACGCGCCCGGGGTGGTAGCCGGTGGTTGGTGCGGTGTCCGGCTCGGGTGTCCGGCCGGATCAGCCGAACAGCTTGAGCAGGTCGGCCTGGGAGCCGAGGTCGCCGGCGGCGGGCGCCTCGATCTTGTCGCCCTTGCCGAGGTCGGAGTACTTGACGGTGACGGCCTTGGACTCGCCGTTGGTGTCGCCGTACTCCTGGTACTTCACCAGCTCCTGCTTGTCGTTCAGCCAGAAGTCGATGGTGAGGGTCTTGCCGTCCTGCTCCAGCGTCTTCTGGACGGACTGGCGCTGCTCCGCGGTGAGCGAGGTCATCCCGGCCACCAGGGTGGCGGTGTCCTCGACGGCCCGCAGGTGGGTGGTCTGGACGCCGTCCACGGCCTCCTGGCCGACCTTGCTGAGCTTGCCGCTCGCGGCCGCGATGGTGAGCTGGGAGACCGGGTTGACCATCTGGCCCATCACCACGAAGGCGCTGCCCATCTCCTCGGTGGCGGGCACCTTGACCCAGTGCTTCCCCTGGAGGGCGGTGGCCGTGGTGTCGTCGCCGCCGATGTAGGTGTCGGCCCCGATCGCCCGGATCCTGAGCTTCTTGCCGTCCATGTCGCTGGACACGTCCACGGAGACCTTGCCCGGGTCCTTCCAGTCGGCGCTGCCGCTGCCGCCCGGGCTGGAGGCGTCCGGGGAGGTCATGGCGACCTTGCCGTTGCCGGCCTTCTGCATCACCAGGGCGGAGGCGGCGAGCGCGGCCTTCGGGTCGGCGGCGAGTCCGGCCGCGGCCGCGGCGGCGTCCTTGCCGCCGGTGGCGCCCTTGCTGTCGGCGGCGCTCTTGGTGTCGCCGCCCTTGCTGCCGCAGGCGGTGGCGCCGGCCAGCAGGACGGCGGCGGTCGCGACGGTGGCCGCGAGACGGACAGCGCGCATGGAAGTACCCCCCGTAAGTTCCTCGGAAGAGCCGATCATCGGCTTCTTCTCAGCCGGACTCTAACGGATCGCCGGCACCGGCCCGCACCGGATATCCCCTCCCGTCAGCCGGCCGCGGCCGGGGTCGTCTCCCCCGCCCCGGGCGCGGTGACGTCCGTCGTGGTCACGGTGGTCCCGGCGTTCCCCCGGGCCGTCTCACGGAGCTTCACCAACCGCGGGCCGGGCCCGACCCAGACGTCGTACCCGATCTCGCCGACCCCGCGCTGGCGGTACCAGCCGACCACCGCGGCGAGCTGCTGCGGGTCCAACTCCCGGTCCGCGCCGAAGTAGTCGGCCACCGGGGCGGAGCCCCGGTAGTGCACGACGGTCGTCCCGGCGAGCTGCTCGGCGCCGAGCGAGCCGAGCCGGTCGGTCTGGGCGATCGCGTACGCCCGGCTGCCCGGGTTGGTGACCAGCGCGGTCATCCAGCCGCCCGCGTAGCCGGCGGAGCCGTTGCCGGCCGCCGGGTCGATCGACTCCGCGGTGGCGCGCTCGGCGTGCCTGGCCGCGCCGCCCTGGTACGTGACGTCGAGCACGCCGTCCCGGAGGGACAGCTGCCCGGTGCCCAGCTCGTCGGTGACGGCCAGCGCGACCTCGTCCCGGTCGCCCCAGACCAGGCTGCCGCTCGCGCTGCGCCGGCCGTCCGGGCCCTCCCGCAGCAGGTCGACCCGGGCGCCGCCGGCGTCGTCCAGGGCCTGGGCGGCCGCGAGCACCACCTGCTTGGGCGGGATCGGCGCCGGCTCACCGGGGACGCGGGTGCCCGGGGCGGCCAGCACGCTGCAGGCGGTGGTGGTGCCGAGCAGCAGCAGGGCCGCCGCGAGCACGGCGGGGCGAAGGGCGGGCGGCACGGCACACTCCGGCGGTCACAGGTTCTCCACATGATCTGACCGGCAGAGCGTACGACGACTCGATCAACCGTTCCCATTCACCCGTGTCCCGATCCCGCAACCGTTTCCGCCACCGCCCGGCCACGCCGCAGGAACGACGACGGGCCCGCACCCCCGGTGAAGGGGGTGCGGGCCCGTCGTACGGACAGCTCTAGAGCACTGGGGCTCAGACCGCGGCCGGGTCCTCCTCGACGAGGAGGTTACGGGTGCGGTTCGGGTCCACCAGGATGCCGGGGCCCATGGTGGTCGAGAACGCGGTCTTCTTGATGTAGCGGCCCTTGGCGGCGGACGGCTTGGCGCGGAGCACCTCGTCCAGCGCGGCGGCGTAGTTCTCGACCAGCTGCTCGTCGGTGAAGGAGGCCTTACCGATGATGAAGTGCAGGTTCGAGTGCTTGTCGACGCGGAACTCGATCTTGCCGCCCTTGATCTCGTTCACTGCCTTGGCGGTGTCCGGGGTCACGGTGCCGGTCTTCGGGTTCGGCATCAGGCCACGGGGACCGAGCACGCGGCCCAGGCGGCCGACCTTGCCCATGAGGTCCGGGGTGGCGACGACGGCGTCGAAGTCGAGGCGGCCCTTGGCAACCTCGTCGATGAGCTCGTCGGAGCCGACGATGTCGGCACCCGCAGCACGCGCGGCCTCGGCACGCTCGCCGGTCGCGAAGACCAGGACCCGAGCGGTCTTACCGGTGCCGTGCGGGAGGATCACGGTGCTGCGGACCATCTGGTCGGCCTTGCGCGGGTCGACGCCCAGACGCATGGCGACCTCGACGGTGCCGTCGAACTTGGTGGTGCTGGTCGCCTTGGCGAGGCGGACGGCCTCGAGGGGGGCGTAGAGGCGGTCGCGGTCGACCTGGGCGTCCGCGGCCTTCAGAGCCTTGCTGCGCTTCACTGCTGCTCCTGAATGGTGATTGGAGTTGTGGTATTCGACGGGCCTGCGCAGGCCCTACCACAGGGACGGCTGAGCCGGTTTGCCCCTGACGGGACGGGGGGCTTGATCAGCCCTCGACGGTGATGCCCATCGACCGGGCGGTGCCGGCGATGATCTTCTCCGCCGCGTCCAGGTCGTTGGCGTTCAGGTCGGGCATCTTGGTGGTGGCGATGTCGCGGACCTGGGCGCTGGTGAGCTTGGCGACCTTGGTCTTGTGCGGCTCGCTGGAGCCCTTGTCGATACCGGCGGCCTTCAGGATGAGGCGCGCGGCCGGCGGCGTCTTCGTGATGAAGGTGAAGGAACGGTCGTCGTAGACCGTGATCTCCACCGGCACGATCATGCCGCGCTGCGACTCGGTCGCAGCGTTGTAGGCCTTGCAGAACTCCATGATGTTGACGCCGTGCTGGCCCAGCGCGGGGCCGACCGGCGGCGCCGGGTTGGCCGCACCGGCGTTGATCTGGAGCTTGATAAGCCCCGTGATCTTCTTCTTCTTGGGAGGCATGTCTCTCCGGGTCCTTCCGAGAGGTGATTGCTGGTGCGTGCGGACGCGGGGCGACACCCGGTCGCCAGCACACACATCAGGCCAGGCTAACGCGTCCGCGCCGCTGGACCAAAACGGATTCGGGGCGGAGGCCGTCGGCCCCCGCCCCGAATCCGAAGACCGTGTGACTAGTTCTTCTGGATCTGGTCGAAGGAGAGCTCGACCGGGGTCTCCCGGCCGAAGATCTCGACCAGGCCCTTGACCTTCTTCGAGTCGGGGTTGATCTCGTTGATGGTCGCCTGGAGGGTCGCGAACGGACCGTCGGTGACGGTGACCGAGTCGCCGACCTCGAAGTCCAGGACCTGGATCTCGCTCGGCTTGACCGGGGAGGGCTTGCCGGCCTCCTTGGCCGCCTGGCGCTCGACGTCCGGGGCGAGCATCTTGACGACCTCGTCCAGGGTCAGCGGGTACGGGTCGTAGGCGTTGCCCACGAAGCCGGTGACACCGGGGGTGTTGCGCACGACGCCCCAGGACTCCGGGGTGAGGTCCATGCGGACCAGGACGTAGCCGGGGAGCTTGTTCTGCCGGATGGTCTTGCGGTCGCCGTTCTTGATCTGGACGACCTCCTCCTGCGGCACCTCGGCCTGGAAGATGTACTCCTCGACGTTCAGCGAGACGGCGCGCTGCTCCAGGTTCTGCTTGACCCGGTTCTCGTAGCCCGCGTAGGTGTGGATCACGTACCACTCGCCCGGCATGAAGCGCAGGTCCTCGCGGAACTTGGCGACCGGGTCGACCTCGACCTCGGCCTCCTCCTCGGCGTCCTCCGCCTCGACGGCCTCGGCGTCCTCGTCCTCGGCCGGCTCCTCGTCCACCGACTCCTCGGCGGCGAGCTCCTCGTCGACCTCCACGTGCAGCGCGGCCTCCTCGGCGGGCTCGCCGGCCTCGGCCTCGTCGTACGCCTCGACCTCGTCCTCGTCGCTGTCCACGGCGTCGACGACCTGCTCGGCGGACTCTGCGTCGACAGCCAGCTCGGCCGCGTCCAGCTCGGCGGCGACATCCGCCTCGCGGACGGTCTCGTCGGCGTCGTACAGGGGGGACTCAGACACGGTGGCTGCTTCTTTCCTGGAGATGGTGAAGGTGGCGCGCTCCGGAACCGGCCCGGCGCGCAGCCGCTCGCGCGGGCGCCAGGAGAGGTCTCGGAGACTTCAACAGTACCGAGTCCACGGTACGCGCGCGTACGTCCGCCGCCGACAGCTCGACCCGGACCGATGATTCGGCCCGGGTCGGGAGGTGGTTCGGAGGTGGGGGCTCGATCAGCCGAAGACCAAGAGGCTCAGCTTGGCGAAGCCGTAGTCGAGGCCGTAGACGAAGCCCATCACGACCACGACGAAGGTCACCACGACCGCCGTGTAGTTGGTGAGCTCGCTCCGGGTGGGCCAGACGACCTTGCGGAGCTCCGCGATGATCTGGCGGTAGAACAGGCCCATCCGCGCGAACAGGCCCTTCTTGGCCCGCTTGCCGGACTTCTTCTGCTTGCCGGAGGTCTTGTCGCCCTCGACAGCAGCGGTCTCGGCAGCGCCGTCGGTCCCCTCGGGGTTGCCGCTCTCAGGCGTTGCGGTGGAGCCCGTGGTCTCCGTCACTCGTCCTCACCTGAATCCGGGTCCGGCCGAACATCACCTGCGTACCCGTTTCAGGCACGAGCGGTCGGCTTAAGCGGTGCTGATCGGAGCCCTCTCCGCATCAAGCCCGCTCGCTCTGTGGAGCGAACGGGCTGAATGCGGATCAAGCAGCAGGGCAAGAGGGACTCGAACCCCCAACCGCCGGTTTTGGAGACCGGTGCTCTACCAATTGAGCTATTGCCCTACGGAACCTCGCGGCCCCTGGTGGCGACCAACCTACCGCATCTCCCCCCGCTGTCTGTACAGGCGGTGAAAGCTCCGGTCTTTTTCGGCGGGCCGTCGAGCAGCGAGTGTACGTGGTCGAGGGGTGTTTGGTCGAACCTCTTCTTCCGGGGCCACCGTCCGCCCGGCGGATGTCCGGCCCGGCGGGGCGGACACCGGCGGATCGCCGGGGGCCGCGATGCGGACGGGGCCGTACGGATACTGGAACCGCCCCGCCCGGTCCGTCCCGGTTCTGCGACGATGCAGGCATGAGCGCTTCCACCCCGCAGCCCGACCAGTCCCTCCGCCCCGCCGACCGCCGGGTCTCCGCCCGGATCGGTGCGATCGCCGAGTCCGCGACCCTCGCCGTGGACGCCAAGGCCAAGGCCCTCAAGGCCGCCGGCCGCCCGGTGATCGGCTTCGGTGCCGGTGAGCCCGACTTCCCGACGCCGGACTACATCGTCGAGGCGGCCGTCGAGGCCTGCCGCGACCCGAAGAACCACCGCTACACCCCGGCGGGTGGACTGCCCGAGCTCAAGGCCGCGATCGCCGCCAAGACGCTGCGCGACTCCGGCTACCAGGTGGACGCCTCCCAGGTGCTGGTCACCAACGGCGGCAAGCAGGCCATCTACGAGGCCTTCGCCGCGATCCTGGACCCGGGCGACGAGGTCATCGTCCCGGCCCCGTACTGGACCACCTACCCGGAGTCGATCCAGCTGGCCGGCGGTGTCCCGGTGGAGGTCGTCGCCGACGAGACCACCGGCTACAAGGTCTCGGTCGAGCAGCTGGAGGCCGCCCGCACCGAGAACACCAAGGTGGTGCTGTTCGTCTCGCCCTCCAACCCGACCGGCGCGGTGTACACCCGCGACGAGGCCGAGGCGATCGGCCGCTGGGCGCTGGAGCACGGCCTGTGGGTGCTCACCGACGAGATCTACGAGCACCTGGTCTACGGCGACGCGACCTTCACCTCGCTGCCGGCCCTGCTGCCCGAGCTGGCCGACAAGTGCATCGTGGTCAACGGCGTGGCCAAGACCTACGCGATGACCGGCTGGCGGGTGGGCTGGGTGATCGGCCCCAAGGACGTGATCAAGGCCGCGACCAACCTGCAGTCGCACGCCACCTCCAACGTCTCCAACGTCGCCCAGCGCGCCGCGATCGCCGCCGTCGCGGGCGACCTGTCCGCCGTGCACGAGATGCGCACCGCCTTCGACCGCCGCCGCCGGACCATCGTGCGGATGCTCAACGAGATCGACGGCGTCCTCTGCCCCGAGCCCGAGGGCGCCTTCTACGCCTACCCCTCGGTCAAGGGCCTGCTGGGCAAGGAGATCCGCGGTCAGCGCCCGCAGACCTCCGCCGAGCTCGCGAGCCTGATCCTGGACGAGGTCGAGGTCGCCGCCGTCCCGGGCGAGGCCTTCGGCACCCCCGGCTACCTGCGGTTCTCCTACGCGCTCGGCGACGAGGACCTGGTCGAGGGCATCAGCCGGCTCCAGAAGCTGCTCGGCGAGGCCCGCGACTGACGTCCGACGTCAACCGGACACGGCGGATTCACCCGCCGCACCGCCCTCTTTCACCCCTTCGGGGGACGGAAAGAGGGCGGTTCCCGTTTGGGGGCCTCATACGGCAGTATCGGAAAATGGAACGCCTGTTGAACCCGCGAGACGTCAGGGGCCTCCCGAAGGCCCACCTGCACCTGCACTTCACCGGCTCGATGCGGCCCGCCACCCTGCTGGAGCTGGCCGACAAGCACGGCGTCCGCCTGCCGGAGGCGCTCAGCTCCGGCGAGCCGCCCAAGCTCCGCGCCACCGACGAGCGCGGCTGGTTCCGCTTCCAGCGCCTCTACGACACCGCCCGCTCGGTGCTCCGGGACGAGTCGGACATCCGCCGGCTGGTCCTGGAGACCGCCGAGGACGAACGGCGGGAGGGCTCCCGCTGGCTGGAGATCCAGGTCGACCCCACCTCCTACGCGCCCCGGCTGGGCGGGCTGATCCCCGCCCTGGAGCTGATCCTGGACGCGGTCGAGCAGGCCGCCGCGGCCACCGGGGTGGGCATCCGGGTGCTGGTCGCGGCGAACCGGATGAAGTCCCCGATGGACGCCCGGACGCTGGCCCGGCTCGCCGTCCGCTACACCGACCACGGCGTGGTCGGCTTCGGCCTCTCCAACGACGAGCGCCGCGGCCTGGCCCGGGACTTCGACCGGGCCTTCGAGATCGCCCGCAAGGGCGGGCTGCTGGCGGCCCCGCACGGCGGCGAGCTGGCCGGGCCGGAGTCCGTCCGGGACTGCCTGGACGACCTGGGCGCCGGCCGGATCGGCCACGGCGTGCGGGCCGCCGAGGACCCGCGGCTGATGGCCCGGCTGGCGGACCGCCAGATCACCTGCGAGGTCTGCCCGTCCTCCAACGTCTCGCTCGGCGTCTACGAACACCCGGAAGAGGTACCGCTGCGCCGGCTGTTCGACGCCGGGGTGCCGCTGGCGCTCGGCGCGGACGACCCGCTGCTGTTCGGCAGCCGGCTGGCCGCCCAGTACGACCTGGCCCGCGACGCCCTGGGCTTCACCGACGCCGAACTCGCCGAGCTGGCACGGCAGTCGGTCCGCGGCTCGTGCGCCCCGGAGGCCGTCCGCAAGGAGCTGCTGGCGGACATCGACGCCTGGCTGGTCGACGGGCACCCCGCCCGCTAGGGCGTGTCTGACAATTCGCGTCGGATCAGCGCGCGGCGTTGGGGTGCGTGCATCGCAAGGCGGAGGAGGGAGCCCAATGCAGCGCATTGGTGACCGACGACAACGCGGCGAGGTGCGTGCCCCGGCGTCGCGCGCCCGGCGGGAATTGTCAGACACGCCCTAGAGCCCCTGGACACGCCTCAGAGCTTGACGCCCACCATCACGGGCTCGTTCACCAGCTCCACCCCGAAGGCCTCGCGGACCCCGTCCCGGATCTCCCGGGCCAGGGCCAGCAGGTCCTCGGCGGTGGCCGCGCCGCGGTTGGTCAGCGCCAGGGTGTGCTTGGTGGAGAGCGTGGCCGGGCCGTCGCCGTAGCCCTTGGCGAAGCCCGCCCGGTCGATCAGCCAGGCCGCCGAGGTCTTGGTGCAGCCCTCCGGGGCCGGGTAGGCGGGGGCGTTCTCGGCACCCGGGCGGGTGCGGAAGGACTCGTACTGCGCCGCCGTGAGCACCGGGTTGGTGAAGAAGGAGCCGGCCGACCAGGTGTCGTGGTCCGCCGGGTCCAGCACCATGCCCTTGCCGGCGCGCAGCCCCAGCACCGCGTCGTACGCCTCGCCCAGCGGCACCCGCTCGCCCTGCTCGACACCGAAGTGCCGGGCCACCTCGGCGTACTTGACCGGGGTGGAGAGCCCCGCGTGGTCCGCCAGGGCGAACCGCACCCGCAGCACCACGTAGCGGTCCGGCCGGGCCTTGAAGCGGCTGTGCCGGTAGGAGAACCCGCACTCGTCGTTCGAGAGGGTGACCACCTCGCCCGCCGTGCGGTCGTACGCGACCACCTCGGTGACGGTCTGGGCCACCTCCTGGCCGTACGCGCCGACGTTCTGCACCGGGGTGGCGCCGGCCGAGCCGGGGATGCCGGCCAGGAACTCGATGCCGGCCAGGCCGTGCTCGCGCACCGCGCGGGTGACCGCCTCCGACCACACCTCGCCGGCCGCCAGCTCCAGCACGGTGCCGTCCAGGGCGAACCCGGTGGTGGCGATCCGCAGCACCGTCCCGGGGAAGCCGGCGTCGCCGATCACCAGGTTGGAACCGCCGCCGAGGACCAGCAGCGGCTCACCGGCCGCGTCGGCCTCGCGGACGGCGGCGATCACCTCGTCGTCGGTGTGGGCGGTGACCAGCCGACGGGCCGGGCCGCCGAGCCGGAGCGTGGTGAGCGGGGCGAGGGGGGCGTCGTTTTCTACCAGCACGCCCACCAGCGTACGGGGACGGGGGCGGCCGCTCGGCCGCCCCCGTGACCCGCACCCCACCGTTCAGGCCTTCGAGGCCTCGGCCGGAACGGCCTCCTCGACGCCCTGGATGCCCTGGACGCCCTCGGCGTCCTGGATGCCCTCGACGCCCTCGACGCCCTGGATGCCCTCGGCGTCCGCCGCCCGCTCGATCGCGGCGGACTGCTCGGCGGCCACCGCCCCGGCCTGCGCCGCCCGGCCCGGCAGCAGCAGCGCACAGGCCCCGGCCGCCAGCACCACCGCGGCACCGACGTACAGCGCGGGCCCCATCGCGTGGACGAAGGTCCCGGCCGAGCCGTCCCCGCCCTGCTCCGAGAAGACCGCCGCCAGCACGGCCACCCCGAGCGCGCCGCCGACCTCGCGCAGCGCATTGTTGGCGCCGGAGGCGATGCCCTGCTCCTCGGGCCGGACGCTGTCCATCACCATGGCGGCGGTCGGCGCGAAGTACATCGACATGCCGACCCCGCACATCACCACGGCGGGCACCACCGGGCCGTACGCGTAGTGCCCGAGTCCGGCGCTGATCGCCGCGTACAGCGCCAGGCCGACGCCCTGCAGCACCAGCCCGAGCACCACGATCGGGCGGCCGCCGAGCCGGTCGGCCAGGATCCCGGCGAGCGGGGCGACGATCAGCCCCACCCCGGTCCACGGGAGCATCCGGACGCCGGCCTCCTCCGGGGTGTAGCCGCCGACGGTCTGCAGGTGCTGGCTGATCAGGAAGATCGAGCCGAACATCCCGAGCGACATCAGCAGGCCGGAGGCGTTGACGGCGGTGAAGGTCCGGTTGCGGAACAGCCGCATCGGGAGCATCGGGTGCTTCGCGCCGCGCTGCTCGTACCGGACGAAGGCGATCAGCAGCAGCACCCCGCCGGCCAGTGCGCCCAGCACCAGCGGGCTGGTCCAGCCGTCCGGGTTGCCGCGGATCAGACCGAGCACGACGCCGAACAGGCCGAGGCTCACCAGCACCGTGCCGACCGCGTCCAGGGCCGGGTTGGCGCCCCGGCTCTCGCGCAGCTTGAGGGCGGCCAGCGGCACCAGGACCACGCCGACCGGGACGTTCACCCAGAAGATCCACTGCCAGGAGAAGTTCTCCGTCAGGGTGCCGCCGACCAGCGGTCCGGTGGCGATGGCGAGGCCGTTGACGCCGGCCCAGATGCCGAAGGCCATCCCGCGCTTGGCCGCCGGGACGGCGGCGGTCAGCAGGGTGAGGGTGAGCGGCATCGCCACCGCGGCCCCGACGCCCTGGAGGGCACGGGCGGCGATCAGCTCGCCGATGCCGGGCGAGAGCGCGGCCGCGGCCGAGCCGACGGTGAAGAGCGTGAGCCCGATCACGAACATCCGGCGGCGGCCGAAGCGGTCGCCGAGCGCCGCGCCGAACATCAGCAGCACGGCGAAGGAGAGGGTGTAGGCGCTGACCGTCCACTCCAGGTCGGACAGCCCGCCGCCGAGCTCCTCCCGGATGGAGGGCAGCGCGGTGGTGACGACCAGGTTGTCCAGCGCGGCCATGAAGCCCGCGAGGGCGGTGATCACCAAGGTCCAGACGCCGGTGCGGCCGAGGCCCGGCCGCTCCGTGGCCGCCACCTCGGCCCCGGCCGCCTTCGCCACCTCGGCCGCCTCGGCCGCCTCCGCCACCTCGGCCCCGGTCGCGCTTCCTGCTGCGTGCTCCGTCATGAACGTCCCCCCAGGATTTCCCGGATAGTTATTGATCACTAACTTTCGAGGGCCGAAAAGAGGGCCGCCCGGACTGCGCCGCGCGACCCGCTACCCGGCCTCCTCGCGCTCGCCGAAGCCGTCCCAGATCCGGTGCTCCCGGGGGAAGCCCAGCGCCACCAGGGCGTTGATCAGCATCCCGTACGCGAAGAACTCGGTGGTGCCCTGCACGTCGCCGCCGACCCGCTCCCGCACCCGCTCGAACAGCTCCCCCCACAGCCGCCGGGCGGTCTCGCCGATCTCGTCCTCGCCGGCCATCCGGGAGGCGAACACCGAGACGTACAGCTGCATCTGCATCATCAGCTGCTCGCCGTCCTCGACCAGGCCCATGTACGCCTCGGACATCTTCGCGGCGGCCTCCTCGCCGGTCAGCCCGGCCGACGCCACGTCGAAGACCTTCCAGGTCTCCTCGATGCAGCGCTCGGCGGCGGCCGTGAAGATCGCCTGCTTGCCCGGGAACAGCCGGAACAGGTACGGCTGCGAGACGCCCACCCGGCGGGCGATCGTCTCGGTGGACGTCCCGCGGTAGCCGTTCCTGGCGAACTCGATCATCGCGGCCCGGACGACGCTCTCGCGTCGTTCCTCCGCGCTCATCCGCATGCTCGTCTTCGCCATGGGCTCTAAGTTAGTGACCAATCACTATCTCGGCAAGGGCTCGGCACCGAAAAAACCCGACCGCCCCGGAACCCGTCGAACGGGCCCCGGGGCGGTCGGAGTGACGAAGGCCTCAGGCGAGCCGGACGACCGCCCGGGACATCCCCAGCACCTTCTGGCCGCCCGAGGTGGCCAGCAGGTCGACCTGGACCTTGCGGTCGTCCAGCTTCTTGGCGACCTTGGCGGAGACCTCGATCACCGCGCCGACCCCGTCGTTCGGCACCGGCACCGGCCGGGTGAAGCGGACGCCGTACTCGACCACCGCGGCCGGGTCGCCGACCCAGTCGGTGACCACCCGGATCGCCTCGGCCATGGTGAACATGCCGTGCGCGATGACGTCCGGCAGGCCGACCTCCAGCGCGAACTTCTCGTTCCAGTGGATCGGGTTGAAGTCGCCGGAGGCGCCCGCGTACTGCACCAGCGTGGCGCGGGTCACCGGGAAGGACTGGGCCGGCAGCTGGGTGCCGACCTCGACCTCGTCGTAGTTGATCGCCATCGCGCTCACTCCCCCGCCTCGTCGGCGGCCCGGGCCACCAGCGTCATGATCGCCGTCACCACGTGCTCGCCGATCTCGTCCGCCACCTCGCCACGCACGGTGAGCACGTCGTTGCCCGCCAGCGACTTGATGTTGTCGATGGTCACCGCGACCGTCAGCCGGTCGCCGGCCTGCACCGGGCGGGTGTACCGGAACTTCTGGTCACCGTGCACCACCCGGCTGTAGTCCAGCCCCAGCTCCGGGTCCTCGACGACCTGGCCGGCCGCCTGGAAGGCGATCGCGAACGGGAAGGTCGGCGGGGCGATCACGTCCCGGTGGCCCAGTGCCTTCGCGGCCTCCGCGTCGGTGTACGCCGGGTTGGCGTCCCCGATCGCGACCGCGAACTCGCGGATCTTCTCCCGGCCGACCTCGTACGGGGCGGTGGGCGGGTAGCTACGCCCGATGAAAGAGGGGTCGAGTGCCACGGCAGCTCCTCGGAACGCGGGTGGATACCCGGACGGGTACGAAAAAGACTCCGGGCCGCACCCCCTGTTGAGGGATGCGGCCCGGAGTCGAAGACCTGAATTCACACAGGCCCGGCGCCCTGCAGCAGGGTCAGCGGGTCTCGCGGTGCGCGGTGTGCGAGTTGCAGCGGGGGCAGTGCTTCTTCATCTCAAGACGGTCCGGGTCGTTACGCCGGTTCTTCTTGGTGATGTAGTTCCGCTCCTTGCACTCCACGCAGGCCAGCGTGATCTTCGGGCGGACATCGGTGGCAGCCACGGGAGTGCCTTCCTTGGACAACGAATAAGAACACAACAAGAGTAGCCGACCGGGAGTGCGATCTCCCGACCGACTACGCGGGGTAGCGGTGACCGGACTTGAACCGGTGACACAGCGATTATGAGCCGCTTGCTCTACCAACTGAGCTACACCGCCACAGTGATCAGCGGCCCGGCCGAAGCCGAACTGCCTTTCACCAGAGCCCCCATGCGGAATCGAACCGCAGACCTTCTCCTTACCATGGAGACGCTCTACCGACTGAGCTATAGGGGCGAACGAGGAAGAGATTACACGTTCCACGCCCAGAGGTGAAATCCGTATCCCGGGGCGAAGACCGCAGGTCGGCGAGGTGCACGGACGGACGATCCAAGGCCGGGCGTTCGATCGGCCGAAGAGCCGTGCGCCCCGAGCCGATACGACTATTGCCCGCCTCCCGGCGCCCCGCCCCCGTGCGCCATAGGCTCGACGCTCATTGGCCGGGGCACCGGCCCGATCCCCCACGGGCCCACTGGCCAGCGCGAGAAGGAGCCGGCGATGGACAGCGCAGCCGCCGACGGGCCGCACTCAGGCCCCGGCCCGGCGGCCAACCCGCTCGGGCACGGCCCGGTCCTCCTGCTCACCGGGGCCCGGCTGGCCGATGGACGGGTGGTGGACGTGCGGGTCAGCGGCGACCGGATCCAGGCGGTCGGCACCGTCGGCAGCCTCGGCCCGCTGCCCGCCCTGCCCGGCGCCCCCACCGTCACCACCGGCGCCCGGATCGACCTCAAGGGCTACCTGCTGCTCCCCGCCCCCGCCGAGGCGCACGCCCACTACGACTGCGCCTTCTCCGCCGCCCTGCCCGCCCCGCCCCCGGACACCCCCGCCGACCTCACCCGCCGGATCACCGAGGCCGCGCTCACCTCGCTCGGCTACGGCGCCACCGCCCAGCGCACCCACGTCCGGATCGGCGACGTGCACGGGCTGCGCCAGCTGGAGGCGGTGCTCACCGCCCGCCAGGCGCTGCGCGGCCTGGCCGAGCTCCAGGCGGTGGCGATGCCCCGGCTGCTCACCGGCCGGGCCGGCGCGGACGGGCGGACCCAGCTGCGCGAGGCCCTCAAGCTGGGCGCCACGGCGGCCGGCGGCTGCCCGGAGCTGGACCCGGACCCGGCCGGGTACGTCCAACTGCTGCTGGAGGCCGCCCGGGAGGCGGACTGCCCGGTGGACCTGCACACCACCGCCGCCGACGCGACCCAACTCGCCCGCCTGGCGGGCGCCCTGGCGCCGCTGCGGCCCCGGGTGACGCTCGGGCCGTGCGGGGCGCTGGCCCGCGGCGGGGCCACCGTGCTGGCGACCAGCGGGGTGCGGGTGGTCTGGCTGCCGCAGAACGGCGGCTGCACCGGCCTGGAGGGCCGCCCCGCCGGCCTCCGGCCCGGCCTGGTACGGGAGTTGACCGCGGCCCGGGTGCCGTTGGCGGCGGGCAGCGGAGCGCTGCGGGACCCGTCCAACCCGGTCGGCCGGGCCGACCCGCTGGAGGCGGCCTACCTGCTCGCGGCGAGCGGGGAGCTGGACCCGGACGCGGCGTACGACGCGGTGGCGAACCAGGCCCGGGCGGCGCTCGGGCTGCCGCCGGTGCGGGTGGACGCCGGGTTCCCGGCGGAGCTGCTGGCGGTGCGCGGGGACAGCCTGGCCGGGGCGCTCGCGGGCGGGCACAGCCGGCTGGTGGTGCACAGCGGCCGGGTGGTCAGCCGGACCAGCGCCGTCCGGGAGTTCGCGGACACCGTGGCGCTGGCGCTGCCCCGGCAGTCCGGCGGCACGGACTGCTGAGCGCGCGCGGGGCCGGGAAAGCCAAGGGGGCGGGGCGGCGTACCGGCCCCGCCCCCACCCCCGACCATGACCAAAAAAAACACACCCCAAACCACCAGCACCACCGAGATGAGCGGGACGGGAGTGTACTGGTATC